>NZ_JBHVKW010000033.1:0-69524 GCF_042797905.1 Amycolatopsis sp. NPDC057786 | reverse complement strand
CTGCCCCCCCCCCCACGCCCGCAACTCCCGCTCCGCCCGACACTGCCCCCGGATGCCGCGAAAGCCACTTTCGGGACACCAGATGTCTCGAAAGTGGCTTTCGCGGCATGTTAATCCAGGCGAGAGACCTCAGCCGCTCTTGCGACGGAAGGTGCGCTTGTTCGCGGCCGGACCATGCGCGTGCAGGTTCTTCCCGCCGGCGTTCTCGTGCGCCGAGCCCGAGCGGGCCTGGGCCTGCTTGCGCTCCAGGGCCTCGCGGAACTTGCGCTTGGTGTCGTCCTCTTCGCCATCCGCTGGGGACGGTGCCGGTTCAGTCATTGCTACCTCCGAGGTGACGACATGTGACGTTCTCACCCTGTCAGGAACCGACCGGCTTGGCGAGTCGATTTACGTCACCTGGGCGGCGTGGGCAGCTGGACCGCGCCGCCGAACCGGACCCGGTTCCGCAGCAGCGGCCGCCAGCAGTGGTCGCAGAGCAGGATCGGCTTCAGCCGGTTGCCGCAGTCCACGTGGTCGAGCGTGATGTCCGGCTCCTGACCAGGGACCTCGAAACCCCGTGACCACTCGGCGATGAAGGCCAGCGCGGGGAAGAACGCGAGCCCTTTCGCCGTCAGCCGGTAGTCGTGCGCGTCGGTGCGGGTCTTCGCGGTCCCGGTCCGCAGCACGCCGACGTCCACGAGCTTCGACAGCCGTCCCGAAAGCACGCTGGGCCCGATGCCGAGTTCGCGTTCGAACTCCGAGAAATGCCGTGCCCCGAGCAGCGCGCTCACCACGAGCCCGGTCGACCATCGGTCGCCGAGGAGTTCCATGGTGTCCGGGAAGAACATCAGCGGATCGCCCGCGAGGGATTCGGCGTCCTTGCGGCGAAAGCGTTTCGACGCGGTCGCTTCGACGACGCCGGTGTCGTCGAGCCGCCGCGCGCGGACGTCGCGGGCGTCGACCCGCCGTTCGCAGGAGGCGCAGCCGAGCGGCGCCGAGGTGGCCAGTTCGCAGTCGAGGTGGATCAGCGTCGGCAGCTCGGCGCGCCGCCCCTCGACCCATTCCCGTTCCCATGCCCAGATCGAGATCAGCAGTGGCCACAGGTCGAGGCCGCGTTCGGTGAGCCGGTACTCGTGCCGCGTGCGGCGCGCGTCCCGGTACGGCGTGCGGACGAGCACCCCCGCGTCGACCATCGCGCGCAGTCTCCCGGACAGCGCGGTGGGGGAGATGCCGAGCCGCAGCCGGAGTTCTTCGTAGCGGCGGAACCGCAGGAAGAGGCTCTGCAGAATCAGCAGGGTCCACTGGTCCCCGAGCAGCTCGAGTGCCCGGCGCAGTGGATCGCCCGCCGGCCGGACGCGCCGCGCCGTCGCCTCTGTCACGTGGTTCCTTTCGAGGATGGATGTCGCTGTCAGCGTACTACTGACTACAGCAGTAGAAGTCTATTGACACCTGACTACAGCAATCGTAGTGTCTCGGCCATGGCCAGTACCTCCGAACAGCCGGTGCTGGTGGCAGCCGCCGCCGGCGAATCCGAGGTCAACCCGTATCTGATGGGCGTCTACGCCCCGGTCGGGGAAGAGATCGACGCGAGCGAACTCGACGTCATCGGCGAGCTCCCCGAGGACCTGAACGGCGTATATCTGCGCAACGGGCCCAACCCCCGGTTCGAGCCGGAAGGGCGCTACCACTGGTTCGACGGCGACGGCATGATCCACGCCGTCCACCTGGAGAACGGCAAGGCCCGCTACCGCAACCGCTGGATCCGCACCAAGGCCTTCGAGGCCGAATCCGCGGCGGGCAAGGCGCTCTGGAAGGGCGTCATGGAAGCGTCCGAAGGCAACCCGTTCGGCAACACGCACGGCCTGAACGCCAAGGACAGCGCCAACACCGACCTGATCTTCCATCGCGGCAAGGTGCTCGCCACCTGGTACCTGTGCGGCACGCCGTACGCGGTCGACCCGCTGTCGCTGGAGACGCTGGGCGCGGAGGACTTCCTCGGCACGCTGGTCGGCGACATGATGGCCCATCCGAAGGTCGACGAGCGCACGGGCGAGCTGTTCTGGTTCGACTACGGGCCGCGGCCGCCGTACCTGCGTTACGGCGTGATCAGCGCGGACGGCAAGGTCGCGAGCACGACCGAGATCGAACTCCCCGGCCCGCGCCTGCCGCACGACATGGCGATCACCGAGAACCACGCGATCCTGATGGACCTGCCCCTGGTCCAGGACGGGGCGGCGGCCCGCAACGGGCGGCACAAGCTGGTCTTCGACCGCTCATTGCCGAGCCGGTTCGGGGTGCTACCTCGCTACGGTAACGGTAGCCAGATCCGCTGGTTCGAAGCCAGCCCCTGCTACATCTACCACGTCGTCAATTCCTGGGAGCAGGGCGAGGAAATCGTCCTCGACGTCTGCCGCGTCCAGCGGCCGCAGCCGCGCACTGACGCGCACACCCCGCTCGCCAAGATGCTGTCGTACCTGCGGCTGGACGCTTCGCCGCACCGCTACCGGTTCAACCTGCGGACCGGGCAGTGCCTGGAGGCCCAGCTCGATGACGACAACACCGAATTTCCGTCCGTCGACTCGAGGGTGGTCGGCGGCCGGAATCGCTTCTCCTACGCGGTGCACATCTCGCCGGATTCGACGCTCAAGTTCGACGGCCTGGTGTGTTACGACAATCGTGCCGGCGTCAAGACCGAACACCGTTTCGGTCCGGGCCGGTGGGGCAGTGAGGCGCCGTTCGCACCCCGCGAAGGCGCGGCCGCCGGTTCCGACGACGGCTATCTGGTGACCTTCGTCCAGGACGAGCGTGAGGGGCGCTCGGAGCTGGACGTCTTCGACGCCGCCGATCTCGCTGCCGGACCCGTGGCCAGGGTCCTGTTGCCCCAGCGTGTCCCGCTCGGTTTTCACGCGACCTGGGTCCGGGCGGACCAGCTGGAACCTTCCCGTAACCGATGATCCCCTTCGCGCTCGCCCACCGGAGGGGTGTGGGCAGGCGCAGGGCCGGAAAGCCGCGTCCGAGTCGCCCCTTCCAGGGGGTGGGGCGACTCGGGCCCGGCGGCTTCCACGGAACGCCGTACCGCTCCGGCGAGCGAGCCGATCACGGTCGCGGCGGCGAACACGACGGCGGCGACGCCGGTCTCGGCGGTGAACTGGAGCGCGCCCAGCGTTCCGACGGTGAATCCAGAATGGACACTCCAGGCGATCAGTGCCGTCCCGGCCGCCGCGGCGCGACTGGTCACGGCGCCGGTGACGAGCAGAACCAAGCCCAAGGCCACCAAGGAAAAGACGTGATGTCGCGCCGAACCGAGGAGTCCGGCCACCGACGCCGCGACGACGACGGAGACACAACCGAACGGGAAGCCGAAGCACTCGGTTTTCCTCATCCGCCCAGTCAACTCCGCGTCACCGCACGTGCCGTCCGCGTGAACGGGTTCCCTACGCCTCCGCCGGGATTTTTGACGGAAGGCTGACCCCTAGGGCGTCGTGAGTGCGTGCGCGATGATCGCGTCGGCGATCGCGGGCCACAACTGACGCGGCAGTTCGTGCCCCATTCCGGGGAACAGCAGCAGTTCGGCGTCCGGGATCGCTTCCGCGGTCGCCTTCCCGCCGCTGACGTTGATCAGCGGATCGCTTTCGCCGTGGATGACGAGCGTTGGGACCCGGACCTCGCGCAGCTTCGCCGTGCGGTCACCCGAAGCGACGATGGCGGCGGCCTGCCGCAACGCGCCCGCGGGGTGATTCGCCCGGTCGTAGTTCCGGGTGGCCTTCATCCGCAGGAATTCCTCGTCGGACGGGTGACCGGGCGAACCGACGAGCTTGAACCACGCGACACCGTCTTCGATCGCCTGCTCCCTGGTGGCGGCCGGCGGCCGCGTCAGCCCGGCGAGCGCGGCGGGCTCGGGATGTCCGACCGACGGGTCCCCGGTGGTCGACATGATCGACGTGAGGCTGAGCAGCCGCTCCGGCGAGTCGATCGCGAGCTGCTGCGCGATCATCCCGCCCATCGACGCGCCGACGACATGCGCGCGGCCGAAGCTGAGCGCGTCGAACAGCCCGGTGACGTCGGCGGCGAGATCGGACAGCAGATACGGCGCGGACGTCCGGTCGCCCGCGGCGAGCGCGGCCAGATCCGGCGCGGGGAGATCGTCCAGATAGGACGAAAGGCCGACGTCGCGGTTGTCGAACCGGACGACGTGGAACCCGCCGTCGGCGAGCAGTTCGCAGAAGCCGACCTCCCACGTCACCATCTGGGCGCCGAGGCCCATCACCAGTACCAGCGGCGGATCCGCAGGAGAGCCGAAGGTGTCGTACTCGAGTTCGAGACCGTTCACACGCGCGCGGGGCATGGCAACGATCCTGCCGGAAGCCCCCGCCGTACGACCAGCCGAAGGCGGATACGGTAGCCCGCATGCCGACCTTCCCCGAAGACGCGGGTTCCCGCCCCAGGTCCCGCGCGGCTTCCGGACGGCCGGCCGTCACCGGTGACCGGATCGTCGACGCCGCGCTGGAGCTGTCGGCAGAGTCGGGCCTGGAGAACTGGACGCTGCGGCAGCTCGCGGCCGCCGTCGACGCCTACCCCGCGGTCGTCTACCACCACGTGGGCGACCGGGACACCGTCGTCGTCGCGGTGCTGGACCGGGTGGTCGGCGAATTGACCCTGCCCGACGAGACCCTGCCGTGGCGGGAGTGGTTCGACGAGTTCCTGCCGACCGTGCGGAGAGTGCTGCGCCGCTATCCCGGTTCGGCGCGGCGGCTGGCCCTGTTCGGGCCGTCGGTCGCCGCCGCGGTGCCGAGCATGAACGCCGGCATCGGCCGTCTGCTCGCGGCGGGCTTCGGCACCGAGTCGCCGTTCGCGTACAACCTGCTGCTCGCCACCGCCTGCCAGTTCGTCGCGATGGAGGACGACCGCGAGAGCGCGATGGCGCTCCAGCTCGACCGTTGCGAGGGCTACGCGTCGTACCGCACGCGCGAGGACCTGCCGGGGATGGCGGCGCTGGGCGAGTCGGTTTCGGCGCTGGTCGCGGATCCCGACCTCGCGGCCGGTTACTACGAGCGGCTTTACGATTACGCCGTGCAGCGCTGCCTCGACGGATTGGAACTCAGGCTCACCCAGTTGAACGCTCTCGGAAGTTTGACAGAGCCGTGACAGGGAATCGGCGTAGTGTGGAGGGATACCGGTGCTCGTCACCGGTCATGAAGCCCCTGGCACCCACCTCCCCCTCGAGGTGCCGGGGGCTTCTCTTTTCAGCGGTGCCACCCGATGGCCGCCCGCAGCCCAGCAACACCACCAGCCCCCAAGTCATAGCGGCGGCGCGTGAAGGACCCCTTCCCTCGGCTGAGCCGAGGAAACTCGACCTTCATACCTTGCCGAGTACATGAAGGACCCCTTCCCTCGGCTGAGCCGAGGAAACTCGACCTTCATACCTTGCCGAGTACATGAAGGACCCCTTCCTTGCGCCTAGGTACAGGAAGGGGGCCTTCATGTACTGCAGGAGCCTGACGGACCGGAGCCCCCGGCCAGCCTCTCAGCCTCGCTGGATCTCGGGGAAGACCTCGCCGACCAGCGTGACCAAGGACTTGCTGAGCAACGTGTGCACCTGCGTGCGATCGAGCGAACCGCGGACGAGCCATTCGCGCCCCGCCGCCTTGACCATCCCGCCGAACGCCCGGACGAGCGCGTTCAGCTCCTGCCCGTGTTCGCTCTCGCGGGAGAGCCCGACCGCTTCGAGCACCCGGTCCGCCGATTCGCGGTCGGCCTCCTCCAGGATCCGTTCGACTTCGAGGTCACGGCCGATGCCCTCCGGCGCGATCGCGGCCAGCCACATCTTCTCCTGGCTGGTGACCATGTCCAGGAACCAGTCGATCGCGACGTCGGCACGCAGTTCGAGCGGCCCTTCCGGCAGGATTTCGACGGCGAGCCGGGGCACGGTCAGCGCCCGCCGGATGATCTCCAGGTAGAGCTCGCGTTTGGTGCCGAAGTAATGGTTGATCAGCCCCCTGGCGACCCCCGCCTCCGCCGCGATGTCCGAAGTGGACACTTCCGAGTACGGGCGGTCCCCGAAAAGGCGGGCCGCGCAGGCGAAGATCTGCTCCTTGCGGGCGTCCGGTTCCAGTCTCCGCCATCTCGGCGCCGGCTCGGTGGTCATGCGGTCAATCTTCCCACGATCGATTCAGCGGGGCCGGGCAGCGGCCGAATTCCTGTGACACCAAAAAGCAAAGTGTCAGTTAATCCGGCGTGTACCGTCTGTTGGCCCGCTGGTCTTTACCGTCTTCATTCAGGTGGCATGCCGTGCGCGCTGTCGGGGCGCGTTTGCCTCCTACCGGCCCGGCCTGGCGAGTAACCCCCCCTAGCTCGCCAGGCCCGGGCCTTCTTCTTGCGGTGAGGGACGTTCGGCGGGCAGAAGCAGCGTGAACGTCGTCGGCGACGGGCTGGTCAGCCGCAGCCGCCCGCCCTCCGCCTCGGCCAGGCTCCGCGCCAGCCGCAGCCCGATCCCGTTGCCTTCGTGGTCCTCGGTCCGGTCGGCGGTCGCGAACGGATCGCGGCCGTCCGGGATGGCGCCCTCGTCACTCACGTCGATGGCCAGCGCCTCCCCGGCGTCGCGCGCGAGGACGGAGACCGTGCCGCGCCCGTGTGTCGCCGCGTTGTCCAGCAGTACGGCGAGCACCTGCCGTACCGCCGCGTCCGCCGCCCGTGCCGGGAGCGCCTCGCGTCCGCTGATCCGCAGCGCCCGGCCCCGTCCGGCGAGCAGCCCGTGCCAGGTCTGCCGGATCTCTTCGAAGAGTTTGCCCAGGTCGAGCCGGGCACGCGGGGCCCTGGTCTGCTTGGCCAGCGCCAGCAGGTCGTCGATGGTGCGTTCCAGGCGGTCGGCCGACGCGATGCCGTCGCGGATCGTCGCGTAGGGGTCGCGATCGGGGCTCTCCAAGGCCGCCTCGAGTTGCAGGCGCAGGCCGGTCAGCGGCGTCCTCAGCTGGTGGGAGGCGTCGGAGGAGAAGGTCCGCTCGCGTTCCAGCGTCTCGCCGATCCGCTCGGACGTGACGTCGAGCGCTTCGGCGACCTGATCGATCTCGCGGACCCCCGTCCGGCGGGCGCGGACGGTGAAATCGCCCTCGCCGAGGCGTTCGGCGGTGGCGGCCAGATCCTCCAGCGGCCGCGCCAGGCGGGTGGCGATCCGGCGCCCGATCAGCCAGCTGGCCCCGATCGCGAGACCGGCGAGCACGATCATCTTGATCCAGGTCAGCCGGATCTGGGCGTCCAGTTCGGACCGCGGGTGGGCGGCGCGGACCACGCCGACCAGCGACTTCCCGCTGAGCACCGGGACGGCCAGGACGACCTCGTCTTCGCGGGTCCCGGTCGCCATGTCGGTGTGGTGCGCTTCGCGGACGTATCGGTCTTCGCTGGCCGGGCCGTTGCCTGCGAGGAGCCTGCCGGTCGGGGTGTAGACCGCGACCCTGATCCCGCGGATGCGGTCCTTGTCCGGTTTGATCGGCCGGAGCTCCGGGACCCGGCCGTTGGCGAGATCGCCGGTCACGTCGAGCACGACCGTGTCGGCGACCCGTTCGAGGTCGTGGGTCGAGTTGCCCTCGTGGAACCTGGCGACCGCGAGGGCCAGCGGCGCCCCGAACAGGGTGATCGCCAGCACCGCGGCCAGCACGGTGAGAGTGACGATCCGGCGGCGCACGGACAGAGTGTGGCCGACGAGCGCGAGGATCACCCACTCGACGCGATATTTTGCCGTCCGTTGACCTGAGATCAAGGCGATGTTGACCCCGTTCGCCTTACCTTGGGGCCATGCGCCGACGTGCCGCCGTCATGGCAGGCCCGGGGCCCGGATCCGTCCCCCTCGTCCGGTTCGCCGTCCCGGGCGAGTGTGTGGCCGTGCTGCCCGCCGGAAGCGGCGGGACTCCCGGCGTCGGCATGCTGCTCAGACGCGGCAACCTCTTCGATCACCTCACCGTCGCGCGGAACGTCGTGCTGGCGGGACGGCTGGCCGGCCGCCCCCTCCGCGCCGCGGACGACCTGCTCGAACTGGTCGGGCTGGCCGGACGCGGTGGCGACTATCCGGGCACGCTGTCGGCGCTGGAAAGCGCGCGTGCCGGAGTCGCCGTCGTACTGGCCGGAGCCCCTGAGAGGGTCCTCGCCGACGAGCCAGCCGGTGAACTCGACGGGCTCGCCGCACTCGAACTCATGGATCTGCTGTGCGCCGTCGCGGCCCGCGGGACGGCCGTCGTCGTGGCGACCCGCGACCCCGAGATCGCGGCGGCCGCGCACCGGGTCGTGAGAGTGGCGTGACGGCACCACTGGTCCGTACCGACGAGCTGGCGCACACCTACGGTTCCGGGCTGACCGCCGTGGTCGCCGTGCACGGCGTCACCTGCGAAATCTGCGCCGAGACCCGCGCGGTGGTGACGGGCAGGGCGGGCGCCGGGAAGACGACGTTGCTGCATCTGCTCGCCGGGATGAAGAAACCGACGGCGGGCACCATCGACTGGCCGGCCTTCGAGCCGTCGCCGCCGGGCCCCGACCTGGTCGGGCTGATGCTGCAGGACGGCGGGCTGCTGCGCGATCTCGACGTCCGGCTCAACGTCGCCCTGCCGCTGGTGCTCGCCGGCCGCACCGGTACCGCGGTCCGCGACGCCGTCGACGGCGCGCTGGAGCTGGTGGGCCTGGCGGGCTTCGCCAAGAAGGCCCCTCGCGACCTGACCGGTGAGCAGATCCGGCTCGCCGTCCTGGCCAGGGCGCTCGCGCCCGCGCCGAAACTGATCCTCGCCGACGACCCGGCGGGCTGGCTCGACCAGCGCGAAGGGGAGCGGCTTCTCGGCAGGCTCCTGCGGGCCGCGGACCAGCTGGGCGCCGGACTGCTGGTGGCCACGGCCGAAGAGGCCCCGGCCGGGCTGTTCGGCGAGCGCTGGGCGATGGTCGACGGGAAGCTGGTGCGGGACCGGTGATCGCGGCGATGGCGTTGTGGGTCGGCGGGATCGCGCGGGTGCGTCCCGCCAGGCTCGGTGTCCCCGCGGCCGGGGTCGCGATCGTGACCACACTGCTCGCGGTGCACGACTGGACCTGGACCCCGGCACCGCGGTGGATCCCCGCGATGGTGCTCGTGGTGCTGCTGGCCACCCCGTCGGCGCGGGTGCTGAGGGCGGATCAGGACCTGCTGCGTGCCCGCGGCGCCACCGGCGGGCAGGTACTCGGACTGGCCGCCGCCGAAGCCGCGGCGGCGGGGCTCGCCGGCGGCGTGACCGGGGTGACCCTGTCCCTGGCCTGTGGCTTCTCGACCGGTACCGGAGTAGCGGTCGTCCGGGAAATCGTTCTCTTGCTGCTCGCCGGACTGCTCGTCGCGGCACTCGCCATCCTGCCCCCGGTGCTGCGCGAGTGGTACTTCGTCCCGGCCGACGGCGGGCCGCCCTGGTGGTCGCCCTACGGCATCGACTTCATCCTGCTCGCGCTCGCCTTCGTCTGGCCGCTGTTCGGCTGGGCGGGCGGCACGATGCTGCTGTGGCGGTTGGTGGAGCTGGGGCTGCGGAAGGGGAAGCGGGTGATCGGGGGGATACTCCGGCCGCTCGTTTCGGGGCTCGCGGGGGTGATCGCGCTGTCCATTTCGTGGCGGAGCGCGCTATTGGCGCGATCGGTGGTGCTGGTCGCGCTGGCGGTGGCCTTCGCCATCTCGACCGCCCTCACCAAGGACGGCTGCGGCGAGGCCGGGGTGGATCTGATCGCGTCCCTGATCCTCGCGGCGGCCGCGGCGGGCCCCTCGTTCGGGGCGGCGCTCAACGAACGCCGCCGCGATCTGCTGATCGTGAGCACGCTCGGCGGGAAACGCCGCCAGGTGGCGGCGTTCATCGCGGGCGACGCGCTGGTCGTCGGCGGCGGTGGCCTGATCGCCGGGCACCTGCTGGGCGTGCTGTTCGTGTTCCTCGCGCAGGTGGAGAGAACGCCTTCGCCGCACGGGTACTTCGGGTTGCTGGCGGTGGTGGTGATCGTGTCGTGTGTGGCGGCGTCGGCGCGGATCGCGCAGCTGGCCGCCCGGGACGAGGTCTCCGACCTGCGCGACTACTGAGTCTCGAAGGGCTGTTCGAGACGGTAGCCGTGGCCGCGCAGCGTCGAAATCCTCGGCGCCTGCTCGGGGGTGGGCGCCGACTCGGTCAGCTTCCGGCGCAGCGCGGCGATGTGGACGTCGAGGGTCTTCGTCGAGCCGTACCAGTGCGCGTCCCACACCTCCGACATCAGCGTGTCCCGGCTGACCGCGACGCCCGGCTGCTCGGCCAACCGGGCGAGCAGGTCGAACTCCTTGGCCCGCAACGAGATCTCTCGCCCGCCGACGCTGACCCGCCGTCCGGCGGTGTCCACCCGCAGATGGCCGACGGCGATCGCGGGCCTGCTCTCCGGCGGAGCCGTCCCGCGCCGCAGATGCGCCCGGACCCTGGCGAGCAGCTCGCCGAGCCGGATGGGTTTGGTGAGGTAGTCGTCGGCGCCGGCTTCCAAGCCCACGACTACGTCCATCTCCTCCTGCCGCGCGGTCAGGATGACCAGGACGGCGCCGGGAAGCTCCGCCCGCAGCCGACGGCAGACCTCGACCCCGTCCAGATCCGGCAGGCCGAGATCGAGCAGGACGAAGTCGATGCCACCGTCCGCCGCGGCCGCGAGCGCGGTGCGGCCGTCCCGCTGCCAGGAGACCTCGTAGCCGTGCAGGCGGAGGGTCGATTCGAGGACACCGCCGATCGCGTCGTCGTCTTCCACCACCAGCAGTTTCGGCATGCGGGGGAGCTTAACCCTTGAACACTGTTCTTTTCGGGAATGACGTTACGAACACCACCTCTTCCGTAACGGGGCGCTAACGTTTCCTTCGATATGTCCATAAAGGACAGAGCGCGGCCGCGGCGAGGCACAGCCAGGCGAACACGTCACCGACACGGCTGTACACGGTCTGTGTTCTCGGCTCCACCGGCAGATCGGCGACGAGCGTCTGCTGATCCGTGCGGTAGTAGTCGGCGTGCCCGAGCACCCGGCCCTGGCTGTCCACAGCTGTGGAATTCCCGTGGGTGGAGTGCCGGAACAGCGAGTAGCCGTTTTCCACCGCGCGGAAGCCCGCCTTTTCCGCGTGCAGCGAGCCGAAACCGGGCCAGTCGTTGGCGGGGACGAGCATCAGCGAGGTGCCCTTGTCCGCGGCTTGGCGCATCAGGCCGGGGAAGTCGGCGTCGTAACAGATCACCGCAGCGAGCCGTCCGTACGGCGAATCCGCGGTGGGGACGTTCCCCGGGCCGGGTGTCATCGGTTCCATCGGCGTCGGATGCGTCTTGTCGTAGGTCCACAGCACCTCACCGGACGGTCCGACGAGCACGGCCAGGTTGCGGATGTAGGGAGCCTGTGACGTGTAGAGCGCGTACGCGAGCCCGACGTGGATACCGGCTTGTTTCGCTTGGTCGCCGACCCGTTTCAGCAGCGCCGCCTGATCCCGTTCCAGGACACGGGCGTGAGTTTCCGGCCAAAGCACGATCTTCGCCCCCGCCGAGGCCTGCTGCCCGGTCCTCGTCACGAGATCGTCGGTGACCGGCGCGAAGGCCGCACCGACGGCGACCGGGTCGGCCGCGCTGACTTCCTGTGCCCGCCAATACTTCACCCCGATGCGTTCCAGTGCGTCGGAACTCGACCGGTCGGCCTCGGACGACGGGCTGATCCCCGCGATCCGCACGGTCTCAGTCGGGGGAGCGTCGAACAGCAACCGCGCGCCACCGGCGGCGAACACCACGCCGAGCAGGCAAAGGTGGACGAGGACCGTGCGCTTGACCGGTCGCCATCCTTCCGCCCACACGGTGTTCGCCACCGACGCGAACCACGCGAGGACGAAGGTGAGGCCGTACACGCCGGTCACGGACGCCGTCTGGAGCAGCGGCAGGTTCGTGGCCTGCGTGCTGCCGAGCGCGCCGAAGTCCCCGAAGCCGGTGATCACCGTGAAGAGGTACTCGCCCGCGACGAGCGTCACCGGGAACACCAGTGTCCTCAACGGCCCGGCGCGGCCGGCGAGCAGCCGATCGGCCAGGAACGCCGTCGTCTGCAGTACCGCGAGCACCGTGAAGGCGAGCAGCGCGGAGAGCACGAACAGCAGGCCGGTGACCCCGAGCCAGAACAGCTGGCCGATCAACAGGGACAGGCCCACCATCAGGATCGCGCGCCGCAGGGGGACCAGGCGGGCGTAGCGGAGCAGGAAGACCGGGAACACCCAAGCCGCGAGCGGAACGTTCCAGTCGGTGTGGACGGCGAGCAGGAGCAACGCTGTGCCCAGCCACCAGAGCAGCCGTGGTTTCATACCGCGAACGGTAGGAAACCACGGCCGCCAGGACAGCGGACCTTGGGCAGCGAGCGACCCTTACTTTCGTCAGGAAACGTGGTCCCGGTAGGCCTGGACGGTCTCCGCGAGCACCTCGCCACCGGGACGCCGCCAAAGGTCGGCGTCGAACACCTCGACCTCGATCGGCCCGGTGTAGCCGGCGGCTTCGACGCACGCCTTGAGGTGCCGGTGGTCGATCGGGCCGTCCCCGGGCAGCGCGCGGCCGAGCAGGGTGTCGGTCAGGGGCACCTTCTGGTCGCAGACGTGGAATCCGGCGATCCGGCCCGCCGCGGCGGCGATCGACTCCTCGATCCGCGGGTCCCACCAGACGTGGAACTCGTCGACGATCACGCCGACCTGATCGGCCGGATGCTCACGCGCGATCGCCAGCGCCTGGTCCACAGTGGACAGGACCGAGCGTTCTGCGCACTGCATGGGGTGCAGCGGTTCCAGGCCGAGGCGGACCCCGCGCTCACCGGCGTACGGCGCCAGCTCGCCGACCGCGTCCGCGACCCGCTGCCTGGACGACTTGAGATCGCCGTTCACCCCGCCGACGACCAGGACGAGGACGTCCGCGCCCAGCGCGGCGGCTTCGTCGATCGCCTCCCTGGTCTGCGCGACACCGTCCACAGGGGACCCTTCCGGAGTGATCCCGGTGAAGAAACCACCACGGCACAACGACGACACGCCGACGTCGTACTCCTTGAGCAGCCGGACGGTCTCCTCGACGCCGGTCTCGGCGACCTTGTCCCGCCACAGGCCGATCCAGCGGACGCCCGCTTCGGCGCAGCCCGCGACGGCCTCCGGCAGCGACCACGCCTTGGTGGTGATCTGGTTCAGGCTCAGCCGGTCCATCAGGCCACCCCCGCCGCGGCCAGCAGCGGCCGCATCCGCGCGACGGCGAGGTCCGGGTCGGTGAGCGCGCCGGCGGCGTCCGCCAGGCGCAGCAGTTCGGCCAGATGCGTGATGGAGCGGGCCGACTCGCGGCCGGCGACCATGCGGAAGTGGTCCTGGTGCCCGTTGAGATAGGCGAGGAAGACGACGCCGGTCTTGTAGTTCCTGGTCGGCGCCCGGAAAATGGCCCGGCTCAGCGCCACCGTCGGGTCGAGCAGGCCGTGGAAGCCGTCCTTGTCGCCTTCGTCGAGCCGGGCGAGCGCGGCGCCGGCGACCTGCGCGACGGCGTCGAAGATGCCCAGCAGCGCCTCGCTGTGGCCCTGGTCGTCCCCGGCGATGAGCTCCGGATAGTTGAAGTCGTCGCCGGTGTAGCACTTGACGCCTTCGGGCAGCGCGCGGCGGAACTCGGTCTCGATCGACGCGTCGAGCACGGAAACCTTGACCCCGGCGATCACGTCGGCGTGCTCGGCGCAGAGCCTGCCCAGTTCCTCGGCCGCCTTACGGACGTCACCGTGCCCCCAGTAGCCCGCCAGCGCCGGGTCGAACTGTTCGCCGAGCCAGTGCAGCAGGACCGGCCGGTCCGCGCCGGAGAGCAGTTTCCCGTACGCGGCATGGTAATCCGCGGGCCCGGAAGCCGACGCGGCCAGCGCCCGGCTGGCCATCACGACCGGGATCGCCCCGGCCTCGCCGACCAGGTCCAGCTGCTCGCGCCAGGCGTCCACAATGGACCCCGCGGTCGCTTCGCCGTCGGGAAGCTGATCGGTGCCGACGCCCGCCACCCACGGCCGTCCGGCGGCGAGTGCCCCAGTGCGCCGGATGAGATCCTTGGTGGTCGCCCAGTCCAGGCCCATCCCGCGCTGCGCGGTGTCCATCGCCTCGGCGACGCCGAGACCGCAGGACCACAGGTGCTCGCGGAAGGCGAGCGTGGTGTCCCAATCCAGTACCGCGCCTTCTTCGGGATCGGCGGGGGCGAGCGGATCGGCGACCACGTGCGCGGCCGCGTAGGCGATCCGGGAGGTCGGCGGGGTCGCCGGTTTCGCGGGCGTTTCCGCCCCTCGGGGCGTCCACTCCGCCAGTCCGCCGTCGGCGGTGGGCAGGGCGATCAAGGTCATCGGGTCTCCGTGGCGCGGGGGATGAGAAAGCGCTTTCTCGGGCCACGGTAAGTCACCTCGTGGGGCGCACACAAGGGTTTCAGCGAGCGGGAGCTGCGGTGCTGCGGCGCAGGACGACCTCGCCGGACATCCGCACCACCCGCGGCCGGGTGCCGGGCGAGGCCTTGAGTGCCAGGTCCATGGCCCGTTCGCCCAGCTTCTCCAGCGGCAGCGCGACCGTGCTCAGCGCGGGCGTGAGATCGCGCACTACCGGGATGTCGTCGAAACCGGCGATCGACATCTCGCCGGGCACGGAGACACCGGCGTCGCGCAGCGCCGACATCGCGCCGATGGCCATCACGTCGGTCACCGCGAACACACACGTCGGCCGCTGCTTCCGCGGCCGGGCGAGGACCTTCTCCATCGCTTCGTAACCGCCGTCGCGGGTGAACGCCGCCTCGACGACGTCGTCCTCGGCCAGCTCGACGCCGTGCTCCAGCAGTTCCGCCGCGAAACCGTCGAGACGGTCCACGACGGTCGTCAGGCTCTTCGGCCCGGCGAGCACGGCGAACCGCCGGTGCCCCAGGTCGAGCATGGCCTTCGCCAGCTCGGCGCCGCCACCGCGGTTGTCGGGCTGGACGGTGTCCACTTTGAGCCCGCGATGCCTGCTGACCGCGGCGACGTGCCCGCCGCCGCGCCGGTACGGCTCGAGTTCGGCGGCCATCGCCTTTTCCCACGCCTTGTCCTCGAACGCTGAACCGATCAGCAGAATGGCCGACGCGCGCTGGGCGCGCAGCGTCGAAACGTAGGCGACCTCCTTGGCCGGATCGCGGAACGTGCTCGCGAGCATCACCAGAAGATCGTTTTCATTCGCCACGCGCATGACCCCGCCGGCGATCGCGGCGAAATACGGATCGCCGACGTCGTGACAGATCACCCCGACGGTGGGCTGTGAGCCACCGGCCAATGCCTGAGCGTGAGCATTGGGGGTATAGGACAGCTCGGAGGCCGCGGCGATCACTCGTTCGCGGAGATCTCCCCGGACGGTGGCGGTGCCGTTGAGTACGCGGGACGCGGTCGCGAGCGACACGTCCGCGGTGCGCGCCACGTCCTCCAGCGTCACGTGGGGGCGAGCCTTCATCGATCCTCCAAGCGGGCGTTTGGGGCATAGTGGCGGATATGCTCGGCCTTTACCCGGAAATCGAACCTTACGTCCAAGGGATGTTGCCCGTCGGTGACGGCAACGAGATCTATTGGGAGGAGTGCGGCGATCCCGATGGCAAGCCGGTGATCTTCCTCCACGGCGGGCCCGGAGGCGGTTCGACTCCGAGACATCGCAGACTGTTCGACCCTGGGCGGTATCGGATCGTCCTTTTCGATCAACGCGGTTGCGGGCGCAGCACACCGAACTGCGCCACCCCGGAGGCCGATCTCTCGGTCAACACGACGTGGCATCTGGTCGCCGACATCGAGCGTTTGCGCGAGCATCTGGACATCGAACACTGGATGGTCCTCGGCGGCTCGTGGGGGAGTGTGCTCGGGCTGACCTACGCGGAAACCCACCCCGGCCGGGTCACGGAACTCGTTCTCCGCGGCGTCGCCACCTTGCGGGTGAAGGAACTGCAATGGCTCTACGGCGGGGGAGCGGCGTTCCTCTTCCCCGAGGCGTGGTCGCGTTTCCTCGCCCCGGTGCCGTATTCGCGCCGCCAGGACAACCTGATCGAGGTCTATCACGAACTGCTGAGCCATCCGGATCCCGCCGTGCACGGCCCCGCCGCGATCGCGTGGAGCCGCTGGGAGGGGGAGACGGTCAAACTGCGCCCGCAGGACGAAGTGATCGACGCGTTCAGCGACCCTTCGTTCGCCCTCGCTATCGCGCGGATCGAGAACCACTACTTCCGGCACGGCGGCTGGCTGGCCGAAGATCAATTGCTGCGCGACGCCGGGAAGCTCCGGGACATCCCGTGCGTTCTGGTCCAGGGACGCTACGACGTGGTCACCCCGGCCATCACCGCGTGGGAGCTCAGCCAGGTGCTGCCCACGGCGGAGCTGAAGATCGCGGGCGACTCGGGTCACGCGTTCGACGAACCCGGCATCCTGCACGAGTTGATCAGCGCGACCGACCGGTTCGCGTCAGACTGGCAGGGCGCCGGTACACGCCAGGACGAGAGGAACGCTGACATGCTTTTCGGTGACGAGCACGTCCGTCGCTACGAAGAGACCGACGGCGAGGTGGGCCACGACTGGGAGAAGGGCGCTCCTTGCCTCATCCTCACCACCAAGGGCCGCAAGACCGGTGAGGACCGCAAGTTCGCGCTGATCTACCAGTTCGACGACGACAACAATCCGGTGATCGTGGCGTCCAAGGGCGGCGCGCCGGACGACCCGGGCTGGTACAAGAACCTGCAGGCCAACCCCGAGGTCAAGGCGCAGGTCAAGGCGGACAAGTTCACCGCGCGGGCCCGGACCCTCGAAGGTGAGGAGCGCGCGAAACTGTGGGAGAAGCTCGCCGCGGTCTGGCCGGACTACAACGAGTACGCGAAGAAGACCGACCGTGAGATCCCCGTGGTGGTGCTCGAGCGCGTGTGATCCGCGCCGCGTTCACGCGTGGTTTCAGCCGAACCCGGGCGGGTTCGGCTACGAATTACGTCCATGGTGCTGAGACCCCGTGAACGCTGGACCGCGCTGAGCCCCGCTTCGGGTGACCTGCTGACGTTCCGCCAGATGATCGCCTTCGGCCGGCGCTTCGCCCGCGCCGGCCGGGGCGCCTGGTTCGCCTTCGCGATCAACGTCGTGTGGCCGTTCCTCGTGCTGTTCACCCGGTTCCGGGTGCGCGGCGGGGAGCACCTGCCCTCGTCGGGCGGTTTCCTGGTGGCGTCGAACCACCTCTCGTTCGCCGATCCGACGACGGTGACCGCGTACTGCCTGGCGCACGGTCGCGTGCCGCGCTACCTGGCGAAGGCGAGCCTGTGGGACGCGCCCGTCATCGGCTCGGTGATGCGCTCCGGCAAGCACATCCCCGTCTACCGCGGTGCGGCCACGGCGTCCGACGCGTACCGCGACGCCGTCAGCGCCGTCCGTGAGGGTGAATGCGTCGTCATCTTCCCGGAGGCGACCTTCACGGATCACCCGGACGGGTGGCCCATGCGCGGCAAGACCGGGATCGCGCGGATCGCGCTGGAGACCGGTGTCCCGGTGATCCCACTGGCGAACTGGGGCACGCACCACCTGCTGCCGTCCGACGCCGTGCTGCCGCGCGCCTTCCCGCGCAAGACGGTGAACCTGGTCGCCGGGCCGCCGGTGGACCTCTCGGACCTCATGACATCCTCGCCGTCCCGTGAGGTGCTGGAGGAGGCCACGAAGCGGATCATGACCGCGGTGACCGAACTGCTGATCGAGATCCGCGGTTCGCGCCCCGAGTAGGCAGTCTCACCCTTCGGACCGTCCCGGTGAAGGGTAGGTTTCGGGGTATGAGTGCACACTATGACGTCGTTGTCCTGGGGGCCGGAGTCGGCGGTTACGTGGCGGCGATCCGGGCGTCGCAACTGGGGCTGAGCGCGGCGGTCGTGGAGGAGAAATACTGGGGCGGCGTATGCCTCAACGTCGGCTGCATCCCGTCGAAGGCGCTGCTGCGCAACGCCGAACTCGCGCATATCGTCACCAAAGAGGCGAAGTCGTTCGGGATCCAGGTCGAGGGGAAGGTCAGCTTCGACTACCAGGCCGCCTTCGACCGCAGCCGCAAGGTCGCGGACGGGCGCGTCAAGGGCGTGCACTTCCTGATGAAGAAGAACAAGATCACCGAATACGACGGGCACGGCACCTTCCTCGACGCCAACACCATCGAGGTCAACGGCGAACGGGTCACCTTCGACCACTGCGTGATCGCCACCGGCGCCACCGCGCGCCTGCTGCCGGGCACCACGCGCAGCGACCGCGTGGTCACCTACGAACAGCAGATCATGGAAAACGAGCTGCCGGAGAGCATCATCATCGCCGGCGCGGGCGCGATCGGCGTCGAATTCGCCTACGTGCTGCACAACTACGGCGTGAAGGTGACCATCGTCGAGTACCTCGACCGGATGGTCCCGCTCGAAGACGCCGAGGTCTCCGCCGAACTCGCCCGCCGCTACCGGAAGCTCGGCATCGAGGTACTGACCTCCACCAAGGTCGAGTCCATCGACGACACCGGCGACCAGGTGCTCGTGACCGTGTCGAAGAACGGCGAATCGCGCGTCCTCGAAGCGGACAAGGTGTTGCAGGCCATCGGTTTCCAGCCGAGGGTCGAGGGATACGGCCTCGACAAGACCGGCGTGGAACTGACCGAGCGCGGCGCCATCGCCGTCGACTCGCGCGGCCGCACCAACGTCCCGCACATCTTCGCGATCGGCGACGTCACCGCGAAACTGATGCTCGCGCACGCCTCCGAATCCATGGGCGTCGTCGCCGCCGAAACCATCGCGGGCGCCGAGACGATGGAACTCGACTTCGTGATGATCCCGCGCGCGACCTACTGCCAGCCGCAGATCGCCAGCTTCGGCTGGACCGAAGAACAGGCCCGCGAAAAGGGCTTCGACGTCCGGGTGGCGAAGTTCCCCTTCACCGCCAACGGAAAGGCGCACGGCCTCGGCGAGGCGGTCGGCTTCGTGAAGATCCTGAGCGACGCGACGCACGGCGAGCTTTTGGGCGCGCACCTGATCGGCCCCGAGGTGACCGAACTGCTGCCGGAGCTGACTCTGGCGCAGCAGTGGGACCTGACGGTGCACGAGATCTCGCGGAACGTGCACGCTCACCCGACTCTGGGGGAAGCGGTCAAGGAAGCCGTGCACGGTCTTGCCGGCCACATGATCAACATG
This sequence comes from Amycolatopsis sp. NPDC057786, assembly GCF_042797905.1. Taxonomy (NCBI): domain Bacteria; kingdom Bacillati; phylum Actinomycetota; class Actinomycetes; order Pseudonocardiales; family Pseudonocardiaceae; genus Amycolatopsis; species Amycolatopsis sp. NPDC057786. The sequence goes on along the minus strand of NZ_JBHVKW010000033.1, from coordinate 50,382 downwards.
TAAGCGTGAACCTGCCCTGACCTGCGGTTTCGCGGGTCAGGGCAGGTGTCAGGCCGTGGCCAGGCCGTCATGCAGCCTGGTCGCCGAGCGTGTCGTCGAAGAAGTCGTCGACGGCCTTCCGGGTCCGAGCGTGGCTACTCGGCAGGAGATGCGTGTACACCCGGAGCGTGAAGCCGGGGTCGGTGTGGCCGAGGTACTGCGACAGCGCCTTGATCGACTCGCCAGCGTCGAGCAGGACCGACGCGTAGAGGTGCCGCAGCGCGTGCACGCCGTCGGCCCTGGTCGGTTTCTCCACCCCGGCGTCCTTGAGCGCGGGCAGCCAGAAGTTCACCCGGAACCGCTCAGCTACGAGCACCTTCCCGTACCCGTTCACCATGAGCAGGCGGACCGTGGTGGGTTCGCCGCCCGGATGCGACCAGGGGAGCGTGACTTCGGTCGCCGGGAACTCCTCGGCGTACTCGTCGAGGAGGCCGAGCAGCTTCCTCCCGATCGGCACCTCACGCGACTTACCGCCCTTAGGCGGAGCGAACACCGGTTTCCCGGCGACCACTCGAACCTGTCGGGTGATGTACGCCAGGTCCTTGGTGCGGTCGACGTCATCGAGCGAGAACCCGAACAGCTCACCCTTCCGCAGGCCCAGACCGGCCGGGACGTCGACAGCGGGCTTGTACCGCCTCGGGAGGTTGTCCCGCACCGCCCGAGCCCGTTCGCGGGACCAGGGCACGACCTGGTTCCGGCTCGTCCTCGGACGCGAGATCACCTTGGACAGCGCCGGATTCTCCGAGATCTTCTTGTCCGCCATCGCGAAGTTCAGGATCGACACCAGGTGTCCGAAGTAGAGCGCCCGTGACGTCTCCGAGGCTTCATCGTCCTGGAGCTTCCGTAACCACGCCTGAATGTGGCTCGGCCGGATCGACCCGACCGCCTTCTTGCCGAAGTACGGAAGCAGGTGGACGTTGACGCGCGTCGCGAAGCGCTCCCGACTGGTGTAGTCGACCGTCTGCGAGTCCAGCCAGCTCTGTGCGACGACCTCAAAGAGCACCTGACCCGCACGCGGGTCGATGTACTTGCCCTCGCGCTTGTCCGACTCCATCTCGATCAGGAAGTCTTCGGCATGCTTCTTTTGCTTGTCCGGGAAGGACTTCGACCGTTCACTACCGTCCGGGTCGAGGTAGCGGACCTTGTACCGCATCCCGACGCCGTACAGTTCGGTCTTCTCCAGAACGGGTTTTCCGCGAGCGTTGAGCCGCAGGTTCCCCTTGGCGTCCTTGGCGGGTTTGTACCAGCGATCTTGGATGTGTCCCATCAGGCGGCCTCCTCAGCAACCCAGGCCCGGACCTTGGTCGGGTCATAGCGGAGGTGACGGCCGATCTTCCGTACCGGCGGTCCCTCACCGAGCCATTTCCATTGGTAGAGCGTCTTCACTGGCACGCGGAGGTAGTCCGCGACGTCTTCGACTGACCACAGTGGATCGATGCTGTCCATGCCTTCCCCCTTAAGCCGCGAGCGGAGTTGCCGAAAGATCCGGTGGACTCTGTGCGGCTAGTAGTGCCTTGTCGTACTCGGCTTTCCAGGTGATGCGTTCGGAGATGGCGTGCATGACCAGGTGGTCCTGAGGAGGCACGGACGGGTCTCCGGAGTCGACCTTGCGCCAGACGAGCCGAGCCGGGTCCGGTGCGGGTTTCTCGATCCCGACCGCCGCCAGCGCTTGTTGGACGAACGCCTTCCGGTCCGCCTTGTGGTCGACGAGTGTCTTCCCCGACCACTTGCGCGACACCAGCACCCGCCGCCCCGGCAGGCCGAGAGTGGTCCGCCGATGCGCCCGTCCCTTGCAGCGCCCTGGTGTGGTCTTTCCGTTGGCTCCCTTGGGATTGATCCCGTACAGCAGCCACACCGCGCACCGAGGCGAGCACGGTGTCACCGACAGCTCAGCGTGCAACCGGTCGTGGTGATCCTTCTGCCGCACGGTGTCGGCTTCCACGACCTCACCGGTGGACTTGGTCAGGTACTTGGTCAGATAGCCGATGTGACGCCCGGCCTCTTCGGTCCCGCCGAGGATGCCTTTCGAGTGGACCTGACGGCCGAAGGTGACCACGTGCGCCGGGGCTTCCACGGCCTCCACTGCGTCGTCAAACTCGGTCAGCGGCTCGCGGGTATCCGGGTCGACGAATATCCGGCGGTCGCCGTCCCACAGTGGCATCCGGTCGACGTAGACGATCTGGTCATGGTTGGGCCACCAGACCTGGTGATAGGTCGCTTCGGTGACTTGGCGGATGACGTCGTGCGGGACCGATCCCCGGATAGCCGCGTGCAGGTGCGGGGCTGCCCGTCGTTGGGGTTCGACGGTGGCGAAGTACTGCGCGTCCCAGCCCACGACCCGCCGCAGGTTCTGCCACCACCGGTCCACCAGGGCCGAGAAGTGCACCGCGTCCCGAGCCGCCCGCCGGTAGTCATACGTCGCCGGGTCGACCGGTGCACCGTCGGAGCGGACCGGGCCGTAGGTGTCGCAGGTGAGCGTGACGAACATCGACGGCCGAAACCGTCCCGCGTACTCCCTGCCCACGGTGGTCTTGGCGACCTTGCGACGAGGGAGGTTCGGCGCGTCCTGCCGCCGTTTCGTCGAGCGCTTCACCGCCTTCTTCGTGGGCAGGTCGATCGACGGGAGGCGGCCCCGCATCCCGAGTTGCCGAAGTTCCTCATCGACACTCTGGATCTCCTCCCGCAACTCCTCGGCTTCACCCTGGTCCGTCTCTTGCCGGTAAGCGGCAACGAGGTCAGCCCGAAACGCCAGCAGCTCCGTCTGAGCCTCGGACGGTGGCTTCGGGGTGAAGTCCGGTTCGGTCTCCATGTGCCAGCCCTCGCGGCACTGGACCTGTCGCAACGCCTTCGCCTTGCGAGCACACGGCAGGCACACCGATTCGACCGTTGAGCCACACGGGACGGGGACGTACCGGAGTTCTCCGGTGTCGGTGTCCCCGACCTCCATCGTGAACGGCCGGACACAGACCCCGTGCTTCTCAGCGGTCGCTTTCACCACGTCGGAGGCGAGTGGTTCGCGCATCCGGGCGGCGCGGGTTTTGGCCGGCGGGGTCACCGCGGCTTCCTTGGCGCTCATCAGGCAGCCACCTCCCCAGGTGCGTTCCACTGCCGCAGCACGAACACCGGCATCTCCTGCCTCATCCCCGCAGGCAAGTCCGGGAAGGTGGCTTCGTCGAACCAGACGCCGCCGTAGACCACCACCGGGATGCCGCAGGGAGTCCGGCCAGTGAGTTCGAGGTGCACCGAGGCACCGCCCGCAGGCCGCCACAGGGACGCCTTCACGTCCTCCAGGGAGTTGGCCCAGGTGAGCAAGCCGCGCGCGACGTCCTCAAGCCGACGAGAGTCGAGTTGCACCGTGATCGGATCAGGCCCTACCCCAACCCGGACCGAGGCGGCCGGAGGCAGCGCGAACGAGTCGAGGTGGTCGCGGATCGCGTCGAGGAAGACCATCAGCCGGTTCACGCCGCCACCCCCTCAGGGCCGCGACGGGTAGCCAGGTCGACGACATGAGCGCCGCCGTTGGTCACGTAGGTCTCCAGCGCCTTGACCGTCTCGTCCGGGACCCAGCCAGCTCGGACCCGCAGCGGTTCGCGGATGCCTTCGCCCCAGATGTAGCCGACGCCCGCAGCCGACTCGTCGATCCGGTTAGCCCACGCCCCACGCTCATAGGCGCCGTCACCGAGGACCATCCCGACGTGGGTCTTCGAGGTGACGCGCAGGCACACCCGCCGGGGGAACAGCTCCCGAACCGGAACGGTGTCCTTCGTCGGCTCCTGCACATACCCGCGCACCGTGTACCCGAGTGCCCGACCTTGAGTGGTCAGGATGGCGACTCGTTCGACGATGGCTTCGCGGGTCTTGCGGTCGGTGTACTTGGTGAGTGCGCCGATTTCGTCGAACTCCAGGACCTCCAACGGGTAGTCGGTGGAGATCGGCACCTCACGGGTGTGCCCGGCGAACTCGCGCTTACGGGACTCAAGACCGCCGAGCAGGTCGTCCAGGACCTCGATGGCTTCCTTGCCCGTGACGCCGTAGCGGGCGAAGATTCCACGCCCGTAGGCCAGTTCCATCCCCTTCGGGTCGATCCCCGAGACCCGTACCGTCCCGGCCCGGATCGCCGAGGCCGCCGACACCAGCGGGCACCACATGACCGAGTTCTTCCCGGCTCCAGTGGCACCGGCGACGAGCATGTGCGCGCCCGGACCGGTCAGCGGCAGCCGCCAGTCCTTCCCGTACTCGGTCCGTCCGGCGAAGACCCGCCGCAGATCCACGCCGTCGACGGCCGCCAGGTCAGGCAGCTCCGCACAGTCAACCGGTGCTTTGAGCAGGTCTCGGCGTTGGAAGTCGAGCGAGACGACGTTGGGTTCCAGCTCCCGCACCTGGCACCGCGTGACCTTGCGAGCCACAGCCAGGGCACGGGCGGCGTCGTCGAAGTCCTCCGGCTTCTGGCCAGGCACGAGCCGGACACGAACCTCATCCCACGACGGCCCCGACTTCACCCCCAGCACCTTCGGCACCTGTACCGCCGTGCCACCCGCAGTACGAGAGACCGCCTTCCGGCGACGGCCAACCAGATTCACCGTCACTTCCAACGGCACGGTGCCGTCAGAGATCGACAGGCCGCAGGCGCGGAGCCAGCCAGGAAGCTTCCGGGCGTAGGTGAACCAGCGCAGCCACCACGCCCGCAGGAACCGGCCACAGCACCGGTCGAACGTCACCACGTCGAGCAGCCGCCACACCACCAGGCCCACCGAGACCGACCCCACTGTGATCGCGAGTGACGGCCAGCCGAGCCACTGCCACCAAGCCACAACTGCGACCACACCGAGGCTGGTTCGCCAGTGCGTGAAGACCTGCTTTCCCAGCCACATCAACAACTTCACCGCCGACCACAGGGCGATGAAGACCACCGCAGCAGCGGCCAGGACTTCCGCGATCGTGGCGAGCGCGCGGCCGAGCTTGTGCAGCAGCCACACCACCACACCGAGCACGCCGCCGCCGACGAGGAGAGGACCGATTCCGTTCGTGTTCATCGGCGACCGCCGCCGGTCAGGTCCAGCGGCAGCATTCCCCGGCAGGGAGCGCATTGCGTCTCGCCGGGCAGGAGCTTCGCGAACCGCTTGCAGACTGTGCAGCGCGTTCGGGTGACCCCGTCTAGCGGCCGGTTGTTGCCATCGTTTAGCGTTGTCATTGTTCACTTCCCAGTGGTTGTGGACAGCGCAGGACCGGCGAGGTTTCCTAGGCCAGTTACCGGTTCTGCGCCTTACGGGACTTGCACAGCGCGTGAGGACGTGTTTGTACGCCGCACGTCCCCACGCACGTTTTCCCTACGGCTGTTCAGTTCTCAGCTAGCTTCCGTCTTGTTCTTCTGGATCTGCGCGGCCACCTCCTCCGCCTTGCGCTCCTCGTAGCCCACCCAGTAACGGAGTTCGTGGTGGTGTGCGCGGTCCACATCGGACACTTCGCGATACATGCGCGCGTTGGCCTGGTGGAACTTCAGCCACGTCGTCAGGTTCGACCCCGGTTTCGGGCGACGAGCGGAGGCGACGAGGTGCGCGTCCTGAAGCGTCTGCGGCTCATTCCGGCCGGGCGTCGTCATCGCGCACCGTCGCGTGTTTGCCGAGGAACACGGCCAATTCGTCCGCGCTGTCGCGGATTTGGCGAAGGAGCCGGATGAACTCCGGCCACTCGGCCGGGTCGGACGGCGGCAGGATCGCCAGGCTGTCCGGGTCGAGATAGATCACCAGAGCTGGGTTCGCCGAACCATTGCCCTGCATCCCCGCGACCGCCTGCCGTCCCGGCTTCCACATCGCGTTGAACGCCACGGCTCTGACTCTCCTCGCTGTAGGCGCGCATCTCCCACGACCGCGCGTTCTCCTCGAACCCCTCAGCAGCCGCCGACACCGCAGCCAGTACCCACCACGGCAACTGGCCTTGAGCCGCTAGACCTCGCCATGCCGACGCCACCGCCAAGGAAGCGACGGCCATGTCATGCGCCGCCAGGGCATCCCCGCCCTGCGCAGTCCGCTGCGTCATTGCGCTGTAGTGGCGGTACGCGGCTTCCCAGGTTTGGACCAGGTGCGGGGATGCCACCCCCGGCGCCCCGCCCGCCATCACGCCGCCTTGGGCGTTGACTCGGCAGCGGCGGAAGCCCGGCCCGACTTCGCTCCGCCGCCGGACGCCGCAGCCTTGAAGCCAGTCGCGCGGAACAGGTAGGACTGGTACTTGAACTCGCCTTGACCAGCCACCTTCGGCTCAGCCGTCAGCCCCTCCAGTTCGATCGGCCGCATACCCGGCAGCACCTCCGACGTCGTCGGCACCGGCTGCACATCGGCCAGCAGCGTGATCTCGAACGATGCGCGCTTGGCCTTCGTCTCGTCCGGGTCGGTCACGGTGACCTTCCACTGACGCTTGCCCGTCACTTCATCGACCCGCTGCCGCGCCGGGCGACCCGCAGCACGGTCTTCCCGCGACTGGTACTCGTTGTCCGGCGAGACTTCGCCGACCATCACGAGGCCCTGCGCGAACGCTTCGTCGAAGTCGATGCTGAAGCGGTGTCCTTTGTAGATAGCCATGTCGTTAGTTCCCTTGCTTGTCTGTGTCTGTCGGCACTTCGTCGCCGTCTTTGCCCCTTGCGGCAGCCGCGTTCAGTGCGGCCTGTACCTCTGCGAGTTCTCTCCCCAGCACCGCTATCGCGTCGGAATCGACGAGCAGGACCACGGGGAACGCCTTGCCGAAACGGATTTCCGCCCGGTTGGCGTAGGTGAGCGCGCGGACGCGGATCGGCAGGTCTGCCGTGACGTGGATCTGGACCGTGTCACGCATCGGGCGCTCAGATCGCGAACCGGCGAGCTGTCCACGATCCTGAGCCGCGCGCGGACGCTGCCCGACCGGCGGTTGGAGTCGTCATGCCTGCCTCCCTCTTGGTGTCGAGGTGCTGGGGCGAGTCCCCGGCAACCTGGCACCTAATCTCCGCCAAAACGCGGGACGTGATCACCACGTGGCGGGACATCTAGGGACGTCCCTGGTACGGTCGAAGACGTCCCTACAAGTCCCTAGGAGGGCGGATGCCGAATGAACGCCTGCGGGACGCCCTGTTGCGCAACGGCCTCACGCCGAAGCAGGTCGCCGACGCCACCGGGGTCGATCAGAAGACCGTGGAACGGTGGATCACCAAGGGGCGGACGCCGTACCCGAAGCACCGGCACAAGATCGCCGCGATGGCGCGCGAGTCCGAGACCTACCTCTGGCCAGACTCCGTCGCCCCTGAGCGCAAGGCCGAGACGGCCGCCGCCGAGGTCGTGCGCGTGTTCCCGCACCGCAACGCCATCCCCGTCGAGCTGTGGGACCGGCTGATCAAGGAAGCGTCGGACACTGTTGAGGTCCTGGTCCACGCCGCGCTGTTCCTGGTGGAGCGCCCGCGGTTCATCAAGGACCTGACGGCGAAAGCCCAGGCCGGGGCCAAGATTCGGCTGATTTTCGGAGATCCCGAAGGGGAGAGTGTCGCTCTGCGCGGGGACGAGGAGCAGCTAGGCGACGGGACGCTTGCGGCGCGCATCCGCAACGCGCTGGCGTTCTACCGGCCGCTGATCGGGGTAGACGGGGTGGAGATGCGCTTCCACAACACCACGCTCTACAACTCGATCTTCCGCTTCGACGACGAAATGATCATCAACACGCACGTCTACGGCTTCCAGGGAGCCCACGCCCCATCCCTGCACCTCCGCCGGCTATCCGCCGGGGACCTCTTCGAGACCTACTCGGAGAGCTTCGAAGCCGTCTGGAACCTCGCCAAGCCCGCCACCTTCTAGGAGGCCACACATGGCACGCGTCGACTACTACAACGACCCGAACGCCCCGAAGGCGAACAGCATCGCAGTCGCGGTCTCCGCGTTCATCCAGGACGAAGAAGGCCGCATCCTCATGATCCGGCGCACCGACAACGACCTGTACGCGATCCCTGGCGGGCAGCTCGAACTCGGCGAGACCTTGGCGCAGGCCGCCGTGCGGGAGGTGCGCGAGGAGACCGGTATTGAGTGCGAGGTGACTGGGGTCATCGGGCTGTACTCGAACCCCAACCACGTCATCGCTTACGACGACGGCGAAGTGCGGCAAGAATTTTCTATCTGCTTCAGGGCCGATTCTATCGGGGGCACAGCGCGGACTAGCGATGAGAGTAAGGAAGTTTGCTGGGTTTCGGCAGAAATGGTCGCTGAAATGAACGTCCACCCTTCGATCAAAATGCGAGTCGAACACGGCCTCGGAGAATTGCAGAATCCCTACTTTTCTTAGTTTTGTGTCCCGTTGTATTGAGATTGACCATCTCGGCGGGCCGCTGCTTTTTCAAGCGCTTCCCATACGTTGGTGATATCTTGCCTGGCTGCCGATGAAATCGACTCCCAGTCGAGGCCAGTCTCTAGTTCTCCAAAGCTCTCGTATTGCTCGTCAAGATAAGTTAGAAAGTCGTCTGCTCGGTCGAGTCGTTCTTGGATCGTACGTGCGTCAGAAAGCTTCGGGCGCATTTCGTCCGAGAGGATCGGTGTGTCTACCACCACGGCGTCATAGTAGACGAATAGCCGGGATAGTCTGTGTAGCAAGTAAGCGCCATTCTGGGTGATCCTAAAACGTTCAGTTCTGTCGCCAGTCTTGCTTTCTTCCGCTGTGACGTCAATAATCCCGGTCTCTGTGCCGCGAGATAGTGCTATATCTATCTCGTCGGGTCGAAGGCCAAGGGATTGACAGTGATCGTATATGCGTGAAGAAGGGATGAATCCAAGCTCGGCGGATGAATGCTGAGCTTGTCGTTCTAGGAAGTTCATGATGACTGGAAGGCAGAAATGTTCTCGCGGACTGCGTGAGGATATGTCAAATATATTCGCAATGGGCGAGGAGGTTGGATCATAGTGTACCGCCCCGCCATAAAGAATTGCGCGCAGGAATTCATGCAACGGGACAGTGTAGGAGCCACTTCTGCGGTAGATGTCAAGGATCTTCCGTGTGTCAACGTGTCCGCTGCCGACAAAAGATGTAAGAAGGTTGAGGGCTTCTCGTACGTTCCCTTGGCTGACATTGTCCAGGCATTCACTCAGTTGGTGGTTGAAAGAAAGTGAAGTGATTAGGACATCGATGTAATCTCGCAGTAGCGAGCTATCGAGAGTTATACCCTCTGCTCCCAGTGAGAATCTTCCGGCATTTATGACCTGTTGCGCAAACTTCAGTCGCCTCGTTACCACTTGATCGATGCGTGGTGGAGAGATTGTAAATACACGCGGCTGGTATGCCGCTAGAGAGCCTGTCTTTCGCGACGAGTTGAAGGTGTCAGGCCGGAGGCTGATAAAGGTTGTAAGATTCCAGGTTTCCGATAGCCCCTGGGCGATTAAGTATACCGCGTCTTGAAATTCGGCATCCCTTTGGTCAATGTTGTCAAAGAAGACGACGGCGTTGCGTTTTTGGGAAGCTCGGAGATGATCAAATGACGCTTTAAGGTGGCTTTCTAGTTTCTCGGTTAAGCTGGCGAGAAGTGACAACTCTTGTTCTAGATACTTTGCAGGGTCAACATCTTTGAGTTGTCCGTATATTCCCTTGGAAAACCTGTTCAGTTCGCCATTGTACACTGCGCGAACAAATTCATTAGAATGAAGATCGATGTTATAGTTTTCCAGCAACTGCTTGGCGAAGTTCTCGCTGACAAATGTCTCTAGGTCTCTGCGGAGTGCAGGTTGAGAACCAAAATCCACATATAGAACTATTGAGCGCTCAAGCTCTTCCTTTGCATCTATTCGAACTAGACGTCGTACGAATGTTGTCTTGCCGACGCCGACGTCTCCCAGGAGTACCACGGGGCGTCGACTTACGCCTTTTGAGATGACAGCTTCGAATAGGTCGGGCGAGATTCCTTCTTTGCTGGTTACTGACGCAACTTTTCCTTGGTCCTTCGACAGTTCGTGGTATCTACTCTTTAGAATCTCTTTGCTGACCAAGGCGTACTGTGAAAGGGCGCCGCTAGTGCAGTAGCACTCTCGAAGAAAGTCTTCCTCAAGCTCTTTGGCCTTAACAATGTCCTGTAGGAAAAGTTCGCCGAGGATGTCCAGCTCAATCTCGATCTCGTTGCGCGATTTTAGGCCTGGATATTGAAATAAACGCTGAGAGAGCTTTTCGGGAGGAAGTGGGCGCGACTCTTTGGTTAAGAGTTCCTTTAGTGAGCCAGAGGTAATGCCCTCGGGACTTAGCCAGTTCCAGAGGTCGATGAACTTTTCTTCCATCTCGCGAAGGCTGCGAAATACGATGGCTCTACCGCTTAGGGGTGCTGTGCCATCTGTTCGACTTCCGATAAACGCTACAAGCTGGTGACCGTTAGTGACTGCGCCCAGTTCGACGCCTCTAGTTGAACAGTAGGAAGCGGCCTGTTTGACTGCTGCACTTAGATTAGGGTTTCCTCGGAGGAGGCTTGCAAGTCTGACGATCTGAGGGCCGGAGGATAAGGGAACGGAAAAGTAGACTCCCTCCTTCTTTGCTTCAACTATTAGTCTAGTCCCGGGGTTACCTAGTGAGTAGTCGGTATAGGTGCCGTCTAATGGTTCCTCAAGGACACAGTCTTGCTTCTGCCAGCCAAGGGCATCGAATAGAATTCGATCAATTATGTGAAACCGCGTTGTAGCTTCGTTTCTGTCGACGGTCGTATTCTCCTGCTCGACGGCAAGTTCGCTCATCGCGACAGCGCCCTGGTCGAAGTCGGTTTGGGGCATCGAAAGTCCTTCAATGGTCTGCGTTGAGTTGAGGGCGGTTGCCGAACTTGGCTCTATGGGATCAAGGCGCGCCGCCGTCGGCGGCGCGCTGGTCACCTTGCGTCCGCGTCTCGCCTGCGGGCGCACCTTGCCCGACACGGCGGGCTGTCGCTCCGCTTCGCCCACCGGCCGGGCGGTGCGCCCGCTGAAGCCGTGGACAGGTGTTGCCGCCGCCAGCGGCGCGCAGGTACGCCAATGAGCACGTCAGCCTCCTCGCTGAGACATTCGTGCCACCGATGTCGCAGGCGGACCAACGGCTGTTACGCGGAGCCATCACCCCGATGCCAGATCGTCACAACGGCCGTCACGCCGCGTCAAGGCGGGAAAGCGTGCCTTGACCCGACGCAACGGCCGCGTGGATGGCTTCGTATCGGGGAGATGGGGGAGGAGTGGGCGAGTGCCAGGCCGTCTCCAGGCCGTCAGACGTCGGGTAGGGGTGAGAACACGCGAGAAGTGTCCAGCCCTGTCCGCGCAGGTCAGCGGCCAGAAACAGCGATCATGTCGAGGTCAGCGAAACCCTAGGATCAAAAGATCAACATGTAGTGGTCTCGTTAGTGGTGAGGACGGTTCTAACCGTCCTCACTACTCACGAGCTGGTTCTGGCCGCACCGGCGGTTTCGCGTGATCCGGAGGACGACACGCGTGATCAGATGGACGACACGCGTGACTGCATGGACGACACACGCGCGACGGGGGTTCCGCCGCGAGTCGTCCGTCTGGACACGTGAGTCGTCCGCCCAATCACGTGTGTCGTCCCTCCGATCACGTGAGATCGCCATTCGCGCACGACAGCGGATATCCGGGGCACGGTGGCTCTAGCGACCCAAAGACTTGCGCTGCAGGCCGAAGGTGACCGGGCGTTGCGAAAGCCACTTTCGCAACCTTCAACGTTGCGAAAGTGGCTTTCGCAACGAACACAGCCGGCGGAAGCCGCAGAGAGCCAGGTGGGTCGTGAGTGGCGATCAGGGTTAGAACCCGAATTGACACTCACGACCCACCCGGCCCAACGCCCACCGCGGCCCACCCAGCCCGCGCAAGTAGTCGACTAATTGCGGGAGGGGGCTAAAGCGTGTGCGTGGCGATCAGTTGGCCGATCGCCCGGATGTCCGAACCCCGGAACTCCAGCCGCACGTTCCCCAGCCCGCTGAACCAAAGGTCCAGTTCGGCATCGAGATCGAAGGTGCCCGCGGTTTCGATCGAGAAGGCCTGGATCCTGTTGTACGGCAGCGAAGTGAAGTCCTTCTTCTTGCCGGTCATGCCCTGGACGTTCACCGCGATCAGCCGCTTGTTCGTGAACACCACGAAGTCGCGCACCGCCTTGAACGACGAGATGATCTCCTCGCCGGGGATGATGATCGGCTGCACCGTCGGCGCGATGTCCTTCGGCTTGCACGGCGTGAGTTTGAAGACGGTGTCCTTGGAGAAGTCAATCATGTGGTCCAACATACGGATGAACGCGACATCGGGACCCGTCCCCGGCGGCGTCCCTCATAATCCCGGGCAACAGGAGGAGGCACGATGAAGCGGCTGACGACGACGCACGAGAGCCTGGCGCTCGGCGTGCCGCCGTCGGCTCCCGGCGCGGTGTTCGCGCTCACGCTCGCGGGTGGTGTGTCCGTCGACCCCGGCGAGGGCGGCGAGATCACGTTCGGGCGTAATCGGCCGCAGGTCGACGTCTGTGTGGGGGAGAACGACCTGCAGGTCAGCCGCAGGCACGGGCTGCTGAACTTCGCCGACGGGCAGTGGTGGGTCAGCAACACCGGTCAGCTGCCCATTCGCTTGCCGAATTCCCGCTGGCTGTCCCGCGGTGAGGAGCCGATTCCCCTGTCGGACGGGTACACGCCGCTGTTCGTCCGCGGTTCGGGCAGGCGGGAGCACCTGCTCGAGTTGTACGTCGCGGGTCCCGAGGGAGGGCAGCCCGCCACCCGGCACGACGACGTCACCGTGCCGCCACGCCGCTGGCGCCTCAGCGCGGAAGAACGCCTGGTCCTGGTCGTCTTCGGGCAACGGTATCTGTTGCACGACCTCAATCCGCAGCCGTTGTCCCGTCAGCAGACGGCCGAGGTGCTCTCCGAACTCCGGCCCGGTGAGACGTGGACCGCGCGCCGTGTCGAGCACGTCGTCATCGACGTCCGGGCGCGGCTGTCCGCCGGCGGAGTTTTCGGGCTGCGGCGTGAAGAGGTCGGCGAGCCGGTGGGCAACGCGTTGAACGACAACCTGTTGCGAGAGCTCGTGCTGTCCACGACCCTCGTCCCGCCGGATCTCGCCCTGCTCGAGGCGCTCGACTGATTGTGTCCATAAAGGACAGTCAGCTCACGCCTTCCATGGCCGCCTTCGCGACGTCGCTGCCTCGTTCCGCCTCGCCCGCGACCTTCACCAGCGCCGCCGTCGCCTGATCCCGGCTCTCTTCGGCCTTCACGCGTCCCGCCGAGGCCGCGTTCACCCCGAAGAAGGCACCCACCACGGTGCCGATCACCGTTCCCGCCGCGGTGATCACCGCCGTGACGTCGGAGGTGTTCGGGTACCGCCAGACCGCCGCGACCGCGATCACCGCGAGCGCGCTCAGCCCCGCCAGCACCGTCATGAATCCGTAGTTCTTGCTCATGGCCCGCTCCCTTCAGGCTCTACGCGCCATGCTTCGCCCGAACGCCGCCCTTCGTTACGGCGAAAGGCCGGACCGTTATCCGGCGATGTCGAAACGGATGTCGTGCGCCGAGCCCGGCACTACGAATTCCAGGAGCCGCGCGCCCTCTTCGGCGATCGAATCCTGATCTCGCAACGGCTTCCGCGATTCGATCGTCAGGGCCGCCCCTTTGATCGCCCAAATTGCCAGGAATTCACCGTCGACGAGCAGGGTGCCCCGGCGGCCGCCGTTACCCGGAGGCAACGGCACGCGGCGGCCGTCGGGGATGACCCGCGCGCGGTCGGCGTGGGAGAGCAGGACGTTGTCGTACTCGGGCAGGAACCGGGGCGGGGCCGGGGTTTCCGGGTCCGGCCGCGGCGCGTCGGGAAGGTCGAACAGCTCTTTGCCCTCGACGTCGCGGAAGGTGATCAGCTGTGGCCGCAGCCGTTCGAAAACCTCCTTCAACCGAGTGAGCCCCGACCAGACCTGCGCGTCGCGGACGGTCGCCGGGCCGAACGCCGCGAGATAGCGCAGCACCAGGTCGTCGAGGGTGATGCCGTCCGTGATCGGTGCGCCGACCCAGTCTTCGAGCAGGGCGAACGCGGCCGGGCCGGTCTGGCCCCACAGGCCACGCGGGGTCACGTGCGCGAGCGGGAGCAGGCTGTTGACCGCGTAGCCGAGCGTGGGCAGGTCCGCGTCGGGCCAGCGTGGTGCCAGCGCGGTCCGGATTTCGGCGCGCGTGCGGGGCCGTTCGGCCAGCAGGGCTTTCCCTGCTTCGGCGATCGCGGCGAGGTCGAGTCCGGCGATCTCCCGCGAGTAGTGGCCGAGGAAACCGCGCTCGACCACCGTTTCGACGGTCGGCCACAGGGCCAGGGCGTCGGCTGCGGTCATCAGGTGCACCGTGCCGCGCATCAACGTCGTCCGGACGACCTCGCGGTCGGCCAGCGGTTTCGCCAGCTCGTCCACTTGGAAGTCCCGAAGCCGCGACCACAGCCCGACATAGGACGAGTCGGGGGCCTGCGCCTGGAGACCGGCCAGCCGCTCGATCGCGGTGACGGCGGGAAGATCGGCGCGCTCCAGCAGGAACTGCCTGGCCAGGGTCGCGCGGTTGAGGGCACGGGGGCTCAGCTGCTCCATCGTCAGACGCACTTTCGCAGGAAGGAACGGAGGTCTTCGGCGAACAGGCCGGGGACCTCCATCGCCGGGAAGTGGCCGCCGGTGTCGTATTCGGACCAGTTTTCCACCGGGCCGTCCTGCAGACTCCGGATCGTGGTGTCCCCGGCGAAGACGGCGATCGCGCGCGGCGGACCGGCGGGCGCTTCGTCCCAGCCGCCTTGCGACATCTGCCGGTAGACCTCCATGCCTTCGTACACGGCGTGCGCGGAGGAAGCGCCCGCGCCGGTGAACCAGTACAGGCTGACCGCGGTCAGGAGATGGTCGCGATCGACGGCGTCCTCCGGCAGCTCCTTGGCCGGATCGGTCCACTCGGCGAACTTCTCCACGATCCACGCGAGCTGGCCGGTGGGGGAGTCGTTCAGCGAATAGGCCAGCGTCTGCGGCCGGGTGGCCTGAAGGTGCAGGTAGCCGAGGCCGTCGGACTGGAACCGGTTGAAGCGTTCGCCGCGCTCGCGGTCCTTGTCGTCGAGGCCGTCCAGGTCGACGGCGGGGCCGAACGGCATCCCCGCGCTGGTCCCGGTCAGGTGGACGCCGACCACGCGGTGCGCCGCGATCATCGACAGGATGCCCGCGACTCCGGCGCCGGCGTCGGTGCCGTGCACCCCGAAGCGCTCGTAGCCGAGGCGGTCCATCAGCGTGGTCCACGCCTGGGCGACGCGGAACAGGTTGCCCCAGCCGGGGCCGCTCACCGGGTTCGAGAATCCGTAACCGGGCAGGGACGGGATGACCAGGTGGAACTCGCCGGCGAGTTCCTCGATGACCCGGCGGAATTCGAACGGCGAGCTGGGCCAGCCGTGCGTGAGGAGCACCGGCAGCGCGTCCGGGGCGGTCGAGCGGACGTGCAGGAAGTGGATGGTCTGGCCGTCGATCTCGGTGGTGAACTGCGGGAACTCGTTCAGCTGGGCTTCCTGCGCGCGCCAGTCGAAGCCGTCGGCCCAGTATTCGGCCAATCCCTTGAGGTAGGCGACCGGGACGCCTCTGCTCCAGTCGCCGGTGACCTCGCGGGGCCAGCGGGTGCGGTGCAGACGGTCCTTGAGGTCATCGAGTTCTGCCTGGTCGACGGCGATGCGGAAGGGCTTGATTTCGGTCATGGGGCTAGATTAGGAACGATTGCGGAAAGGTTCGTTCCGCGATTGCGGACAAGGTGGAATTCATGGCGGAAACTTCGGCGAGACTGCTGCGACTCCTGTCGTTGCTGCAGGCCAGGCGCACTTGGACCGGTCCGGAACTGGCGGACAAGCTCGACGTCACCACCAGGACCATCCGGAACGACATCGAGCGGCTTCGCGGCCTGGGCTATCCCGTCGACGCCACGCCCGGCGTCTCCGGGGGCTACAGCCTGGGCGCCGGCGCGGCGATGCCACCACTGCTGCTCGACGACGAAGAGGCCGTCGCGGTGGCGATGGGCCTGCGCACGGCCGCGGGCGGCACGATCGCGGGCATCGAGGAGACGTCGGTGCGCGCGCTGGCGAAACTGGAGCAGGTGCTGCCGTCACGGCTGCGGCATCGTGTCGCGGCGCTGAACTCGGCGACACTCGCGGTGCAGGGCGGCGGCCCCACCGTCGACGCCGAGGTGCTCGCGGTCATCGCCGCCGCCTGCCGTGACCGCGAGACCCTGCGCTTCGATTACGTGGGACACAACGGATCCGAGACACGAAGGCAGATCGAGCCGCACCGCGTCGTGCATATGAGCCGCCGGTGGTACCTCGTCGGCTGGGACGTCGACAAACAGGACTGGCGTACGTTCCGCGCCGATCGGGTGCGGCCCCGGACACCCAACGGCCGGCGTTTCGAGGAACGCGAACCACCCGAAGGCGGCGTGGTCGCGTACCTCCAACGTGGCGTCGGCGCGGCGCTGTGGCGGCACCACGCCACGATCCGGCTGCACGCCCCGGCCGCCGAAGCCGTGGCGAAGGTGCCGCCTGCCGTCGTCGTCGAAGCCCTCGACGAGCGGACCTGCCTGCTCAAAGCCGGCGCGGACACGCTGGAGTACCTGGCGCTCTACCTGGGCCTGCTCGACACCGACTTCGAGGTCGTCGACTCCCCGGAGTTCGCCGGGCACCTGCGTAAACTGATCGGCCGGTTCAGTCGTGCGGTGGATGCTTGACGTCGAAGACCAGTTCCGGGCGCTCCCAAGTGATCTTCGGCGGGTTGGGCGGTACGACGCCGACACGGCGGGCGCCCATCCGTTCGTAGAACCCGGCGGCAGGCGGATGGGAGACGACGCGGAGCTCGGTCATGCCCAGATCCGCGGCCTGCCCGAGCATATGCTCGATCAGCCACGCGCCGATGCCCGTGCCCTGCGCCGAATCGGCGACGAACAGCAGGTCGAGCTCGGCCGGGTACTCGATCAGGCTGTAGAAGCCCACCACGTCCCGCTGCGCGTGGGCGACGAACGCGGGATGGGTGGCGAGGTAGTCCTCGGTGACCCGGTAACCCTCGAGGATCGACGCGTACTCCCCTTGGTAGGCGGCCGATTCGTGCATCAGCGCCGTCAGCCTGCCGGCGTCGGAAGCGCTTGCCCTGGAGATGCGGTAGCTCGTCACGAGCGCAGCTTAGAACGTCACACCGACAGTTCTTGACCTCCAGCTATCTGGAGGTATGAGGCTGGGTCCAGACAGCCTGGGACGAACTGGAGGAACAAGATGAAAGCGGCCGCGTTCACGGAAGCCGGTGGCCCGGAAGTGCTCCGGGTGCTGGAGCTGGAGGAGCCGCACGCCGGGGCGGGGGAGGTCCGGGTGCGGGTGAAGGCGGCGGGGGTGCAGCCGTACGACGCGGCCGTGCGGGCGGGTTGGGAACCCGCGGGGCTCGAGCTGCGTTGGCCGCGTGTCCCGGGGAACGAGTTCGCCGGGGTCGTCGACGAGGTCGGTTCCGGGGTTACCGGCCTCGTCGCGGGGGCCGAGGTGCTCGGCTTCACGGCGGTTCAGGCGTACGCCGAGTACATCGTGGTGCCCGCGGAGAACGTCACGCCGAAGCCGGCGGAGATGCCGTGGGAGGTCGCGGGCGGGTTCACGGCGGGAACCCAAACGGCGTATCTGGCGCTGGACGCGCTGCGGGTCGCCCGCGGCGAGACACTGCTGATCCACGGTGCGGCGGGCTCGGTGGGCACGGCCGCCGTCCAGCTCGCGGCGCTGCGCGGGGCGAGGGTGATCGGGACGGCGAGCGAGGCGAACCAGGAGTACGTCCGTTCGCTCGGCGCCGAACCGGTGGTCTACGGCGACGGCCTGGCCGACCGGGTGCGCGCCCTCGCGCCGTCCGGCATCGACGCGGCGCTGGACGGCGCGGGCGGGGCCGCCTTCGACCTTTCGCTGGAGCTGGTCGGGAATCCGGACCGCGTGCTGACCCTGGTCGAGCACGGGCGCGCGCCCGAGGCCGGGGCGCGAGTGGTCACGGGGACGCGGTCGGCCGAACGGCTGGGGATGCTGGCGTCGTTGTACGTCAAGGGGGAGTTGCGTTTCCTGGTGCGGCGGACGTATCCGTTCGGTGAGGCCGCGGCGGCGCACCGGGAGATCGAGACCGGGCACGGGCGGGGCAAGGTCGTGCTGACCTTCTCCTAGGCACCCCGCAGCTTCCGGATCACCCCGCGCACCACCAGCGGAGTCACGATCGCCAGGAACAACACCAGCGCCGCCCAGCCGCCGAAGCCGCCGAACCCGCCCTCGTCGTAGGACGCCGGTGCGGCTTCCCGCCAGTTCTTCGAGCCGCCACCAGCCGACTCCTCGTCGGGGGTCGCCGTCGCGGTGGCGGTCTTGTCACCGGTGGCCGGACCCGTGCTCGGGCCGGTCGACGCGTTCGGTCCGGCCGCACCCGTCCCGGCCGCGGGTTTGCCGTTCGGGGCGATGATCCCGGCGGTCACCAGCGGGTCGGGCGGGCTGGTGGCGCCCGCGCCGAGGCTGCCGTGGAAGGTCGGGTTGGCGCAATTGCTCGCGTTGAGCTGTTTCGGCGGCTGCCCGGTGAGTCGCGAGTTCGAGTTCATGATCTCTTGCGACAGGTTCGGCGGCAACGGCGAGTAGCCGATCCGGGCCATGTTGATCTGGCCGTCGCAGGCGACATGTTCGAGGAACGCGGTCATCGTGTCGGTCTTGCCCTGGTCGCCGTAGCCGCCGCGGCAGGTGTCCCGGCCGCTCGAACAGGGCATCATGATGTAGGAGTACGCCGAAATCGGGTACGACTTCGGGTCCGCGTTCGAGTAGACCTTGTCGAGTTTCTGGCTCAGGTCGGGGCGGAGTTCCGCGAACTTCAGCGCGGAGGCGATGTTCTCCGCGTAGGGCTGCGTGTACTGCCCCGCGCCGTTCTGCACCCACGCCGACGGCACGTTGTGGCGCTGCGCGTAGGCGAATTCGTCGTAAGCGATGGAGAACGGGATGGTCGCTTTGCCGATGGCCTGCGCGATCTGGTCGGAGTCCGCGAGCAGCCGGTACCAATCGGCGTCCGGTCCTCGTTCGGGCAACTGGATCGGGCGCACCCCGGCGGGCAGGCTGCCCATCCCGTTGCCGACGTTGCGGGCGACGAAGCGCTGGTACGCCTCGGGGGCCGCATGAGCGATGAAGTCGTAGAACAGCGCCGTCGTCCCGGATTGCCCGGTCCGCCCGACGAGGGTGATGGGCTGGTCCGGCAGTGACTTCCCGCCGTTGGTCGCGGTGATCGCCGGATCACTCCAGCGGGTGATGTCCCGGCTGAAGATCCGGCCGATCGCCTCCCGCGTGAGGTGCAGGTAGTCGACGCGCTTGCCCGCCTGGTCGGTGACGTTGTACATGACGGCGACCGCGCCGGCGACGTCCGGAACGTACTGGTAGCCGCGGGTCTGCGCGGTCACGCCGCCACCGCCGGCCGCGAGGAGCGAGGAGACCTCGGCTTCGGTCCCGCCGAAGTCGACCGTCCGGTCGCCGTACTGGTTGACCCCGGCGGGTGAGTTGGTGGCCGAATAGTTGACCGGGATACCCCGCGACGTCGCGCCGTTCTGCCAGTCGGTCATCGCCACACCGACGTAGCTGGACCCCGAACCGGTGACCCTGCTGAGCGCCGCCGCGCCGGGCGCGCCCGCCACGGAGATCGAGAGCAGCAGCGCCGAGATCCCGCCCAAAGCGCCCACTCTGCGCAAGGTCGTCATCCGAACCGCCCGTTCACGTAGTCGAAGGTGCGTTCGTCCGACGGCGCGTTGAAGATCGTGTCTGTCGGACCGTGTTCGATCACCCGGCCGGGTTCGTTCTCGGCCGCGAGGAAGAACGCGCAGTGATCCGAAACCCGTTGGGCCTGCTGCATGTTGTGCGTGACGATCACGACGGTGACCTCGTGCCCGATCTCGGCGATCGTCTGCTCGATCCGCCGGGTGGACGTCGGGTCGAGGGCGGAGCAGGGCTCGTCCATCAGGAGGACGTTCGGCTGGACCGCGAGCGAACGGGCGATGCAGAGCCGCTGCTGCTGCCCGCCGGACAGGGCACCGCCGGGTGAGCTCAGCCGGTCTCGGACCTCACGCCACAGCCCGGCGCGTTCGAGACTCTGTTCCACGAGCGCGTTCTTGTCGTCGCATTTGACGCCGGCGAGTTTCAGCCCGGCGAGCACGTTGTCCCGGATGGACATCGCCGGGAACGGATTCGGTTTCTGGAACACCATGCCGATGCGCAGGCGGACCTGCTGCGGGCGGGTTCCGTCGGCGTAGATGTCCTGGCCGTCCAGCAGGACTTCGCCGGTCAGCGACGCCGACGGGACGAGCTCGTGCATCCGGTTGAGGATGCGCAGGAAAGTCGACTTGCCGCAGCCCGACGGGCCGATCAGCGCGGTCACCTCTTTGGCGGGCATCCGCAACGACACGCCTTCGAGGACCAGCCGGTCGCCGAACCAGGCGCCGATCTCCCGCGACTCGAGTTCGGCCGCACCGGGCGGCGGCCCACCGGTCAAGGTGACCTGCGGCCTGCCGTCCACGGTGGACAATTCGGTGGTGTCGGTCACCGGTTCTCCTTCGTTCTTTTCGCCTTGCGCTTCGACCGGTCGCGCCCGACGATCCTGGCGATCGCGAACAGGCCGAAGATGAGCAGGATCAGCACGAGCGCGCCGACGTAACCGCGCTGCTGGACGTTTTCCAGCGGCTGCTTGATGAAGCGGTAGATGAACAGCGGGATGCTTTCCTGTGGCGCGGAAAACGGGTTGGCGTTCATCGCGAGCGAGCCGAACGAGGTGAACAGCAGCGGTGCCGTTTCGCCCGCCACCCTGGCGATCCCGAGGATCACGGCGGTGGTGACCCCGGTGCGCGCGGTGGGCAGCACGACCGACCACACCGTCCGCGCCCGGCTCGCCCCGAGGGCCAGCGACGCCTCGCGCAGGCCGTCCGGGACCAGCCGGAGCACCACGTCCACGGTCCGCGTCACCGTCGGCAGCATGACCATCGTCAGTGCGAGGGTGGCCATCAAACCGTTGTAGCTGAACAGTCCCACGCCCGCCTGGATACCCGGGATGATCAGCGCCGCGTAGATGAACAGGCCCGCCACGATGGACGGGAGACCGCTCATCGCGTCGACCATGATCCGCACCGGACGGCGGAACCGCGACCGCGTCTCGTTCAGGAAGATCGCGGTGAGCACGCCCAGCGGAACGACGAACACCAGGGTCAGCGCGGTCTGCTGAAGGGTGCCGACGACCGCGTGCAGACCGCCGGTCGCGGTGACCGGATCGGTCGGCGCGACCGCGGACATGTCGTGGGTGAAGAAGCCGAGGCGCAGGTATGGGGCGCCCTCGATCACGATGTAGGTCAGGAGGAACAACAAGGGGACGAGCAGAGTGAGTGCCCCGGAGACCACGATCGTCGACACGAGCCGGTCCGACGCGGCGAGCCTGCCGAGACGGTCGCGGGTGACGAGGTAGAGCATCGCCAGGTACAGCAGGTAGGCGACGATCAGATCCGCCAGCCAGCCGGGGGATTCCAGCAGCAGATGCATGACGAACCAGGTGAGCAGGGTGGCCGACACCGCGCAGCCGAGCGCCGCCAGCCGGTCCTGCCTGGTGGTCTCCGACGGGCGGCGTTTGACGAGTTTGCGCGGGCCGGACGAGATCGGGGGAGTGACCGTCGTGGTCATCAGGCATCCACTCCCGCACCGGACCGGCTCTTGGAGATGATCACCGACGCGGTGAAGTTCGTGGCCAGGGTGAAGACGAACAGCACCAGGCCCGCCGCCATAAGCCCGGACAGCGAAAGGCCGGAGGCGCCGGAGTTGTTGGCGATGAACCCGGAGATGGTCGCGCCGCCGAACTGGAGGATGTGCTGCGTGATCTCCGGAACCTGGGGCAGCAGCAGGGAAACCGCGATCGTCTCGCCGAGCGCGCGGCCGAGTCCGAGCATCGAGCCGCCGATGATGCCGCCCCGGCCGAAGGGCAGCATGACCGTTTTGACCATCCCCCAACGGGTACTGCCCAGCGCGAGCGCCGCTTCCTTTTCCCCGGGCGGAGTCTGCGCGAACACCTCACGGATCACCGAGGTCGTGATCGGGAGGACCATCAGGGAGACCACCAGCCCGGCGATGAACATGGACTGGATGTAGAGCGTGTTCTCCTTGGACGCGAACAAGGGGAACCAGCCGAGGTTCTCGGTCAGCCACGTCGAAACCGGGACGATCTGCGGGCCGAGGAAGCTGAATCCCCACAGGCCGTACAACAGGCTGGGAATGGCGGCGAGCAGGTCGACGAGGCCGGTGAGGAAGCCGCGGATCCGGCCGCTGGAGTACTCGGTGATGAACAGCGCCGCGAGGATGCTCAGCGGTACGGCGACCAGGACCGCGATGAGCGCGACCACGATCGTCCCGTAGAGCAGGCCCAGGACGCCGAGTACACCGGAGGCCGGGTCGAACCGGATGGTGGTGAAGAACCCGAAACCGCTGTTGTCGAAGGCGGGCCCAGACCGGTAGACCAGGAAGAAGCCGATGACCAGGAGAATGCCCAGCATCGTCAGCCCGGCGCCGGTGGTGACCCGGCGGAACGCCCGGTCGGCCCGGGAAAGGACTTCGGTGATCACCCGCCGCACCGGGGCTCCCGGTGGCGACGGGTCGGGCCGGGGTGGCGCGACGGTCACGAGCGGCCTTCCTTCGTATCGGTGGGAAAACGAGTTCAGGGCACACCACGTCGCCCCTCGATGCGGCCAGTATGTGGTGCTCGATCCCGCGAAAGGTGTCCACGCGGAGAACGCCCGACGGGGCGAATGTGAATGTGTGCCGGGGCGGGTCCGGGGACGGTTGACCCCGAACGGGTGACTCGGGGACGTTGGTTCCGGTGCGGCTCGTGATCGAGTCCCGCTCTCCGCCGAATGCCCGCGCACCTTGGGAGTCGTCCGTGTTCTTCGTCCGTGCGAGACAAGTCGGGATCTTGCTGATCTGCGGGGTGCTGATGGTCACGGGTGTGTCCGTCCCCGCGGCACAGGCGCAAGCGCCGTCGAACCCGCCGTACACCCTCAAGACCGAGCCCGCCGATCTGTCGGCGGCCCGGAACGGCGAACCGGTGCGGATCACGGTGTCGGGATTGGCGAGCGGTGCCCAGGCGTCCCTGAAAGTCTGCCCCAAAGTCCTGCCGGACAATTTGATCAAGGTCGCCGGGAAACCGCCGTGGAACCGGGAGAGTTCCGTCAGCGCGCGGGTCAATGCCTACTGCGGTGGGTTGAAGGACGAGTTCATCGCGAACGCGGCGCATATGGACAGTGCCACGGGCCGCCGGAGCAGCAGAACCGGCGACATCGTCATCGACACCCAGATCCCGCTCGGTTCCACCACCCCGAAACCGATCATCTGGGACCCGCTGTACACCACCTTCAACAAGAACGCCGAAGGTCAGCCGGACAAGCCGCCCACGGTTTCCTGGGCGGCCAATCCCGACGTCGTCGATCCGGCGACCGGTGCCAAGACCCGCAACAAGTATTCGTTCCGATGCGACGAGAACAATCCCTGTTCGGTCGCGGTCACGATCACCGCGAAGAACGCGGACGGCGCGTTCGTGACCTGGATCGACAGCTCGATCGCCTTCACTCCGACGCAGCAGGCGATCGGCGTCGAAGGGTGTAAGGGCGCCGGTCAGAACACCATCAGCGCCAGCATGCCGGAGCGGCTCGGCCGCACCGCGGTCGCTTGGAACCAGGCGCTCTGCGCGCCCACACAGGCCGAGCAGCCGGCGAACATCGTGAGCGAGACGGAAGACGCCGGCCTGACCGCGTTCGACAAGGGCAACTCGGATCTGGTGATCACCGGCAGCGGGAACGCGCTCGCCACCCAGACCGTCCGCGACCGGCAGTACATCCCGGTCGGGATCAACGCGGCGGTCGTGGCCGCGGTCGGCTGGTCGCCGACCGACACCGACGACAACGGGAGTTCGCTCAACGCGAAGTTCACCGGCACCCTGCGGTTCACCCACGACGAGGTGGCGAACATGGTCACCAAGGGGGGACAGCAACCCGATCTGGACGGCCGGGGCGGTATTTTCCGGAACGGTACCCCGCTGGTCGGCCGCAATCCGGCGCTCGCCTCCGTCACGAGAGAGAACGAGGCGAACGCGGCCAGCGCCAGGGCCGGCGCCGAGAGCCTGGACTTCTTCGGGGTGACCGGGGAATCCGGACCGGGCACCGTGCCGCTCGCGTTGAGCAAGGTGCTCGCCGCCTCAGCGCCGTCGGCCTGGGTGTTCCCGAACAAGGGGACCGAATACTTCGGTGAGCTGAACGGGAAATCGCCAGGGGTGATCTCCGATCTCAACGCGCTCGATCCGGGTGCCCGTTCGCTGCACAACGTCGACGCGAAAACCGGTCAGCTCGCCGTGCGCAAGACGGTGCAGAACGGTGTCGTCGGAACGGGATTCGTCTGCACCGGCGGCTGTATGAGCTGGGTGATCACCGATCTCGCGACGGCGAGGGCCTACGGCTGGGCGCCGGTCGCGCTCCCGGACGGCAAGGGGAACTTCGTCGCACCGACCAAGGAAAGCCTGCAGCTGGCCGCCGATTCGATGAAGGTCGGCGAGGACGGGACCGTGCAGCCGGGCACCGCGACCAAGGACGGCGCGTACCCGCTGACCTTCGTGGAGTACCTGGCCGCGCCGGTCAATCCGTTGATCGACGCGACCTGCAAGCCGATGACCGAGAAGCAGGCACAACTGAAGGCGGTCGCCGAACTGGCGAGCGGCTACGGCCAGTCGCTGCTCCCGCCGGGGATGACCCCGTTGAGCCCTGGCCTGGCGGCCACCGTTCCCGCGCGAGTGGCCAAGATCGGCACCGGGACGGCCCAAGACGCCTGCCAGGAAAGGGAAGAAGCGAAGAATCCGCCACCGGCGGGCGGGACCGGTGCCACGACGGCCGCCAATTCCTCGCTGACCGGCCCCAGCGGGGGAACGGGTTCGCCCGCTGGGACGTCGGCGACGGCTGCCGCCACCGGGCCCGCCCCCGCGGCCGCTCCGACCCCGGAAAGCGTGCTGGCGGCCAAGAATCTCGCCGAGTCGATCGACATCCCGAAGTTCGCGGGCGCGGGAGTGCTGGGCGCGCTGATTCCCTTGGTGGCGTTGGCGATCCTGGCGACGCTCCCGTCCGCGACGGCGTACGTCGCCGCCGGACGCCCGGTGCCGAGGTGGCTGGTCTTCGCGCTGGCCGAGATCGGCGCCGCGTTCGCGATGCTCTTCGGTCTCCTGCGGCGTAAATCGGCCGGAGGAGCGGCGTGAGCACCTCCGTCGAGGAACCGGAAACCCGCTTCCTGAGTTTCGGTCCGGGGTGGATCGGCACCGTCCTCGCCGCCTGGCTGGTCACCACTTTGGTGGCGCTGGCCCTGGTCGTCTACGCGCTGGGGCCGATGCTCCAGGCGAGCGACCAGCGGAAGGCGCTGACCGAGATCCGCGGCGAGATCGGCCTGGCGTTGGGTGCCAGCCAAAGCCTCTTCGGCGCGCCTCCGCCCACCGAGCCGGTCGAGTTCGGCAAGCCGGTCGCCGTCCTGGAGATTCCCGCGCTGAAGCTGCAGCAAGTCGTCGTCGAAGGCGCGTCGAGCGGGGAGACCGCGTCCGGGCCGGGCCACGTACCGGGCACAGCCGGTCCGGGGCAGCCGGGCAACGCCGCGATCGTCGCGCGCAACGCGGGTTACGGCGGTCCGTTCGGTTCGCTGGAGGCACTGGAGCCCGGTGACGAAATCGTCGTCGCGACGACTCAGGGCAAGTCCGTCTATCGAGTGACCGAGAAGGCCACCCGCCCGCTCGACGAGGGGGCGGACTACGGCAAGACGCAGAACGATCGGCTGACCTTGGTGACCTCGGCGTCCTGGTGGCCGCTGGCGTCGGAGGAAGCGACCGTGGTGACCGCGGTCCTGGAGGGCAGGCCGTTCCGGCCCACCCCGCAGAACGGCAAGGCGGACGCGCAGGACGGGCGGACCGGCGACGGCGACGCGTGGGCCGGGCTCGTGCTGGCCTTCGGCGGGTTCGTGGTGGCGGCGGCCGGGGCGACCTTCCTCTACCGCCGGTGGCGCCCGGTTTCCACCTACGTCATCACCGGTCCGGTGCTGCTCACCCTGGCGGCGCTGGCCGCTTTGGCGCTTTGGCGGCTCTTTCCCGCGTGGGCCTAGGAGGTGATTTCGGTCTTTTCGGACCGAAATCACTCCCACCATGTGGATCTTCCCCCGATACCGACTTTGGTCGGTGGACTCCTCACTGATCGCTCTTTAGATTCACCCCATTACACCCGGTCAGGGGTAATTCATTCGGGCAACCGAAGGGATTCCTGTCACGGGCTGTGTTGGCCAGAATCAGGGAGAGAGTTCGATGAGCAGATTCAGCCGGGTGGTCACATGCTCGGTTCCGGTCGCGGTCGGGGCGTTGCTGCTGTCGACCGCGGTTTCCGGTGCCCAGCCGTCGGAAGAGGTGCGCACCCAGGCCGGGATCAGCGCCCTGCAGAGCATCAAGAAGAGCCTCACCCCGGCCGAGCGCAAGCAGTCGAGCCAGCTCGTCGTCGAGAAGCGCCTCCGCACCGACAAGGGGCTGGCCGGCAAGCTGCCCGAGTACCGGACCGGGCTGGGCGTCAGCGACGCCGGCACGGTCGCGGTGGACATCAAGGGCGCCGGACAGTCCCTGGTGGACGCCGTCAAGGCGGCGGGCGGCACCGTCCGTTACGCCTCACCCGCCGGTGCGATCCGCGCCGACCTCCCCCTGACCGCCGTCGACGCGATCGCCGGACGCGGCGATGTCGCCGAGGTCAAGGCCGCTTCCCAGGCCATGACCTGGAACGAATCCGCGCCGCAGGACCGGCGGCAGGCCGCGGCCAAGAAGACCGCCGCCGCGCTGCAGGTCGCCGAGGGCGACAAGGCGCACGGCAACGACACCGCCCGGACCAAGTACGGCGTCACCGGCGCGGGCCAGAAGGTCTGCGTGCTCTCGGACGGCATCAAGTCGCTCCAGGCGTCGCAGACCGCCGGCGAACTCCCCGCCGTCGACGTCCTCCCCGGCCAGGCGGGCAGCGGTGACGAGGGCACCGCGATGCTGGAGATCATCCACGACATGGCGCCCGGCGCCGCGCTCGGTTTCGCGACCGCGTTCACCAGCGAGCAGAGCTTCGCCGACAACATCCGCGCCCTGCGGACCACCGGCAAGTGCACGATCATCGTCGACGACGTCTCCTACTTCGACGAGTCGCCGTTCCAGGACGGCCCGGTCGCGCAGGCCGTCAACGACGTGACCGCGGACGGCGCGCTCTACTTCTCCTCCGCGGGGAACTCGGGCAACCTGACCGACGGCACCAGCGGCTACTACGAAGGCGACTTCCGCGGGTCGGCCAGCAAGATCTCCGGGATCACCGGGACGCCGCACGACTTCGACCCGAGCGCCACGACCCAGCTGTACAACGCGCTTTCGCCGAACTCGGTCGGCCGCTACGTCACCCTGTTCTGGTCCGACCCGTGGGGCAAGGCCACCAGCGACTACGACCTGTTCGTCCTGAACTCGTCCGGCGCGGTCGTCGCCTCCAGCGAGGGCGCGCAGAACGGCACCCAGAACCCGTACGAGATCGCCCAGGTCCCGGCCAGCGGCTCTGGCTTCAAGGTCGCCGTGGTCAAGTACAGCGGTGAAGACCGGTTCATCGCGCTCAACGTGATCCGCGGCCGCTTCGTTGCCTCTGGTGACCTGAAAGCCTTCAGCACCAACGGTGTCACCTCGGGCCACTCGGCGGCCGTCAACGCCTTCAGCGTCGCGGCCGCCCCGGCCGCCGGTGCCTTCGGCCGCGCGCTCGAAGCCGGTGACCCGGCGAACCCGGCGGGCCCGTACCCGGGGCTGTTCACCAGCGCCAGCAAATGGGAGCGGTTCACTTCGGACGGTCGCCGTCATCAGTTCTACAACCCGGACGGTTCGGTGATCACCCCCGGCAACGTGTCCTCGACCGGTGGCGCGACGCGGAACAAGCCGGACATCACCGCGGCCGACGGCGTCGCGACCTCGGTGAGCGGATTCCAGCCGTTCTTCGGGACCTCGGCCGCCGCGCCGAGCGCCGCCGCCATCGCCGCCCTGCTGAAGCAGGGCAAGCCTGCCGCGACCCAGGCGGAGATCCGGAACGCGCTTGTGTCGACCGCGATCGACCTCGGCGCCCCGGGCTTCGACCCGGTCACCGGCGCGGGCGTGATCATGACCGGCCCGGCGCTCGCCGCGCTGGGTGTCGCCCCGAAGTAGCCGCAGTAGTCCCATCGCGCGTGAAGGCTCCCTTCCCTCGGCTCAGCTGAGGGAAGGGGGCCTTCACGCGCTAGGAGGGGGTCAGGACTTGACGCAGGACAGGCCGTTCGGGCCCGACACGGTCAGGAAGCCGTACCGCTTGATGGTGGTGGCGAGCTGGCCACCGCACAGCGGGCTGGCGGTCGCGGCCGTGTCACCGGCGGCGAAACCGACGGCGCGCTGGGCCTGGTCGTAGCTCGGGGTGCGGGTGTCGAGCACGTGGTAGACGCTGCGCGAGCCGAGGAACGCCGTGGTGAAGGCCGGGGTGTAGTTACCGGCCGAACCGGCGACCGGGGAGCCGTCGAAGCCGGCGCCGGTCAGCGGGTTCACGGTGAAGCCCGCGCGCTTGTCCGCGGTCACCGCGTTGCCCTGGGCGATCCACTGCGCGATGGAGAACGGGGCGATCGCGTTGGCGCGGTCGGCGGCGGGGATGGAGTTGCCGTCGTGCTCCTGGAACCGCTTGATGGTGACCGGCTTGGTGGTGGGGTCGAAGCCGAGGACGGTGGTGGTGAAGAAGCTCAGCGTGCCGGAGCCGGTCTGGGGCAGGTACACGACGATGGCGGCGTTGGCGCCACCGACCTGGTTCCAGTTGGTGATGGAACCGTCGTAGATGCCGCGCAGCTGCGCCAGCGTGAGGGACAGGCCCGCGCCGGAGCCGGTCGCCGAGGACGACCAGGTGACACCGTCGGTGGCGAAGGCGTAGTACTCGAACGACGCGGGGTCGGACGAGCCGCGGGGCGACGACGACCGCGCGATGTCGATCTTGCCGTCACCCGCGTCACCGGAGGCCTTGAGCGCGGCCTTGCCCTGGGACGAGCCGTTCGGCGGCAGGGTGGTCGTGGTGTTGTAGACGACCTCGTCGGCGTACAGGTCACCGGGAACGGTGAAGGTGGCGCCCGGGGCGAGCAGCGGCGGGACGTTGACGTGGTTGTCGGGGTCGGTGTTCCAGGCGGCGCCGTTGGCGTTGGCCAGGATCGCGCCGGTGATGTCGACGGTGGTGTCCGAGCCCGCCGCGGCAAGGACGTCTTCGAGGCCGTTGGCCGGGGCGACCGCCGAGGCGGTGCCGGTCAGGGTGAGGCAGGCACACGCGGCGATCGCGGTGGCGCCGAGAAACCGAGTGGTACGAGCACGCATCTTGTTTGCACTCTTTCTCTAGTCCCCAAGTCGTCACGGGATTCCGTGACTTGCCCCAATCCTCGCTCCGCGACGCTGTCCGGCGGCGGTGCTTCGCGTTCCCGCCCGACGTCATGGTGGTTAATCTCCGGGGAACGCACTTTCCGTGAGCGGCCGTCACGGAGAACGATTCGGTGAAATACCGCCGGAATCACGCCGGTATTTCCGGCGCCAATCGGTGATGGTCTCGATCCCTTCGCCGATGGACGCCTCGGTGGTGGCCGAGCGGAATCGGTCGAGGCCGCGCTGTGCCTCGATCCGCCGCCCGTAGGCATGGCTGGCGATCGCGACGACGCGGTCTTCCCGATGCAGGCGCCAGCGCCAGCGCCCGCCGCTGAGATGACTGAAATCGCTGGTCAGTTCGGAAACATGCGCGCTGAGCCAGGCGATCGCGGCGAGGCATTCCTCGGCTCGCGGATAGTCGTCGGGCGCCGAACCCAGCGACACGTTGTTGCCGCCGAGCAGCCGCCATCGAATGGTCTGCTCGCCGGTCTGGACGAGCTGAAAGCGTGGATTCTTCTTCACCGTTCACCGTCCTGACGGCGAGGTGAACGGTGTGAATTCCCCCTGATCACATCCGGTGAATCGCCTCGATGTGGTGAAGGGGTTACCGGTTTTCGTGAAGGCGCGACGGCCGACGGGTGAACGTTTTCCTTCGGCGGCGGCGCGCTAGCCTGAACGGACGCGGGTAATCGGAAAACAATCACCGAGCCGGATCGGTCCGGCACGGTCTGCGAGGAGGTTCGATGGGCAACGGCAGGACCGCGGTCGTCACCGGGGCGGGTTCCGGGCTCGGCAGGGAGATCTCCCGCGCGTTACTCGGCGCCGGTTACCGGGTCGCCCTCGCCGGCCGTCGCGCGGACGCGCTGGCCGAGACCGCCGGTGGCGACACGAACGCGCTTCCCGTGCCCACCGACGTCGCCGATCCCGACTCCGTCGCCGCGTTGTTCGAGACGGTCCGCGCGGAATGGGGGCGGCTGGATCTTCTGGTGAACAACGCGGGTGTCTCGGTGGGCGGGACCGTCGACGAACTGTCCTTCGCGGACTGGAAACGCGCCGTCGACACGAACCTGACCGGGATGTTCCTGTGCGCGCAGCAGGCCGTGCGGCTGATGAAGGCGCAGGAGCCGCGCGGCGGCCGGATCATCAACAACGGCTCGATCTCCGCGCACGCCCCGCGCCCCGCGTCCGTCGCCTACACCGCGACGAAACACGCGGTCACCGGGCTGACGAAGTCGATCTCCCTCGACGGGCGCGCCTGGAACGTCGCTTGTGGACAGATCGACATCGGCAACGCCGCCACCGAGATGACCCTGCGAATGGCCGACGGGATCCCGCAGGCCGACGGCAGCGTCAAGGCCGAGCCGACCTTCGACGCCCGGCACGTCGCGGACGCCGTGCTGTACATGGCCGGACTGCCGCTGGACGCGAACGTGCAGTTCCTGACCGTCACGGCGACCGCGATGCCGTACATCGGGCGCGGCTGAAGGGGACTTTCCCCTCATCTCACGCGGTGAAGGGCGCTTTCCCCGCATCGCATGCGGGGAAAGTCCCCTTCGCCCCGTGCTCTCCTGGGCCGCGCTCGCCGGGTGTTGCGAAAGCGGCTTTCGCAACCCCTCTCGCTGGGGGCCCGACCACTCCGGCGGCAACCGCCGCCTACGGGATCACCTTCGCCTTCCGGAACTCGTCGAACAGCCGGAAGAACATCGCCGACGTCTCCGTGTACTCGTGGAAACCGGCCCGCCGGGCCTTCGAGCCGTCCGCGAACATGTCGTAATCCCAGCCGAACACGAAGTCCGCGAACGCCCACGACGACGAAACCGCGCTGTACGGCACGTCGAGCCCGTACTTCGCGGCGATCGACGTCCAGAGTTCTTCCTTGTCCGCCATGATGACGTCCAGCGACATCGGCAGCGGCGGCGCCACCTCCAGGTCGAAGTACTTCGCGATCCGCGGCCAGAGGTCGCTCCACCGGAACAGGTCGCCGTTCGCGATGTTGTACGCCTCGTTCTCCGAATCGGTCGCCCACACGGTGGCCTTCGCCAGCAGCCCGGCGTCGGTCATCTCCAGGAGGCTGTCGTACGCGCCGGGTTTGCCGGGGAACCGTAGCGGCAGGCCGAGTTCCTTCGAGATCGACGCGTAGACCGCGATGGCCAGCGCGAGGTTCATCGGGTTGCCCAGCGCGGTGCCGCCGACCACCGACGGCCGGATCGCCGACCACGTCCAGGTCCTCCCCGCCTGACGACGTTCCAGGAACTGCTGCTGGTCCACATTGAACTCGGGCGGCATATGCCCGGCGTCGTCCTCACGCGCCGGGGTCTTGAACGGGCCGAGGTGGGCGCCGTAAACCTTGTAGCCCTGCATGAGGCTGATGTGGCGCAGCCCTGGCGCGGCGGGCTCGATCGCGTCGACGAGGTTGGTCAGCATCGCCAGGTTCGGCGCGACCAGTTCGGCCCAGGACGGCTTGTCGACATAGGCCGCGTAGAACACGTGCGTGACGTCGTCCAGGCCGCCGAGTTTCGCGCGGGTGTCGTCCGCGTCGAGCAGGTCGACCGCGATCTGACCAGGACCGCCGCGGCGCGACAGGCCGATGACGCGCCAGCCCGGCAGGGTCTCCAGGTGTTCGATCAGGTTCTTGCCGATGACCCCGTTGGCCCCCGCGACCAGGGCGACCTTGCGTTCTTCGTTCATGTCCTCAACCCTGGACCCGCTGCGCGAATAAGTCCAAGGCATAGATATCACCACTCCGATAAACTCTCTTCATGACTAGCTTACGGCAACTCGAGTACCTGGTGACCGTCGTCGACACCGGCTCCTTCACCAAGGCCGCCGAGTTGCTGCACGTGACGCAGCCCGCGCTGTCGCATCAGGTGCGCGCGCTGGAGAAGGGCGTCGGCGGCCCGCTGCTCGAACGGCTGCCACGCAGCGTCCGGCTCACCCCGATGGGCCGCGCCATGCTGCCGCACGCCCGCGCCACCCTCGCCGACGCCGAACGCGCGCGGTGCGCCGCCCGGCAGGCGTCCGGGCTGGAGGCCGGGGAACTCCAGATCGCGACAGTCTACTCGGTCGGTATCGGGGTCCTGCCCGCGGCGTTGCGGGTCTGGCGCCGGGAGCGGCCGGAGGTCGACGTCCGGCTCGTGGAGTTCCGGCACGCGGACGAGCTCCGGGAGGCCATGGCGGCGGGGGAGGCCGACGTCGCGGTCGGCCCGGTCCCGCCGGGCTGGGACGGGCCGGTCCGCGAAATCGGCGCCGAGGAGTTCGTCGTGGTCCTGCCGATCGACGGGCCGCGCGAGGACGACGGCAGCGGCGTCGTCGATCTGGCGACCCTCGCGGACTGCGCGTGGGTGCACTACGCGCCGGGCAACGGGCTCGCCGACCTCGTCGACCAGGCGTGCGCCTCGGCGGGGTTCCAGCCGAGGGCCGCGGTCCGGACCGAACAGAGCGCGGCGGCCCCGGTGCTCGCGGCGGCGGGACTCGGTCCCGCGCTGGTCCCGGCCAACGTCCTGCCCGCGGGCTTCCACGGCCGCGTCCTGCGGCCCGAACCGGCGATCCGGCGCACGCTCGCCGCCTATTGCCGCAGCACGCCCGACCCGCTGACCTCGGCCTTCATCGACGTCGTCGCGGGTGAGTGCACGCTCGGGTCACCGCACGGAAACACCTGACAGGTCCACCCCGCCGAACACCGTCGCTTTGACGTCGCCCACCCGCTCCGCCCAGACGGCGTGCCCGTGCCCGGACCACAGCGGCACGACCGGGAGATCCCGGAGCAGGTGGTTCTCCACCAGCCGGTAGACCTCGCCGCTCTCGCCCGCTTCGATCTCCTCGGCCGATTTCAGCAGGTCGGCGAACCCGTCGCTCTGGTAACCGGTCGCCTTGGCGATCTCGGCCAGCACCTCCTGCGGGCTCGGCGTCAACAGGCCGACGTCGATCGCGAACGGTCCCTGTCCGGGTTCCGCGGCGAGCGGGATGCTGACCGCCGTGCTGACCTGCTCCGCGAGCGGCCGCAGCCAGCTCGCCTGCGACTGTCCGAAGTGGACAGGTGTGGCCGGGAACTCCGCCTGGGACAGCAGCGATTTCCCGGCGCCCGCGTCGAACGTGCAGGGACGGCAGGTGCTGCTGCGCTCGCCCGGCGCGACCGCGGGCGGCAGCAGCGATTTCGCCGGGTCCACCTGCTTGCCGAGGGCGCCGGTCTCCAGCGCCGCGCGATCGATCCCGAGCGCGAAGCCGTGCCGGACGGTCGCGTCGGAGAAGTGTTGTGCGGTCAGGGGAAATCCGAGGTAGGCGACGGTCGGCAGGGCCCACATCACGTGCCGCTGCGCGAAATCGGCGTGCATGGCCTCATGGCGATCGCCGGGGACGAACGTGGAGAGGTCGAGTTTCCCGGCCTTGACCTCGTCGTACTGCGCCGCCGCGTCACCGGTCTTGAGTTCGATCACGCGCGCCTTGCCCGGCGCGTCCACCACGCGGAGCAGTTTGCCGCCCGACGGCTGCCACGGGCCGTCCAGCCGGAACGGTCCGTTGCCGACGGGCCGCTGCGCGAAACCGGCCCAATCGCGGGAAGTCAGTGCCGAGGCGGGCAACGGGACCAGCGCGGGCGAGGACAGCAGCGCCGGAACCTGGCCGGAGGGCCGGTCGAGCACGATCCGGATGGTCAGCGGATCCGGCGCGGTGATCTCCTTGGCGCGCAAGAGATCCTTGATCACCCGCGACGCCTGCCACTGCTCCGCGCCGATCGCCTTCCACGTGTCCACATAGGACTGCGCGGTCACCGGCGTGCCGTCGTGGAATTTGCCGCCGTCCTTGAGCTTCACCGTCCACGTGATCCGATCGGCGCTGGTGAACGCTTCGGCCGCCCGCGGCGCCGTCTTGCCCGTCGCCGGGTCGTAGTCGGCCAGCGGCGTCCACAGCGCGCCGGCGAGCATCCGCCCGGACTGGTCGCGGACGTCCGCGGGCAGCAGGGTCGCCGGGGCGGCCAGGCCCACGCGAAGAACGTCCGGTGCGGGCGGTTCGCCGGATTCCGTGCAGCCCGCCGCGACCACGGCGGCGGCGAGGAGCGGAGCCAGAAGACGCAAGCGCATGGTCATGTCATAGCAGTCCCGCACGACCAATGGCGGTTGTGCGGGCAAAGTGGCGATCATAGGGTGCAGGGACCAGCCTGGGAGGTTTCTGTGCGAGGAAACTGGTTGCTTCGTTCGTGCCTGGCGCTCGCCACGGTCACCGCGACCCTGATCGCCACCGGTCTGCCCGCCGCGGCGTGCGGCGAGGAGGACAAACCGGCAGGCGAGAAGGTCCGGGTCGCGGGTGCCCCCGGCGCGGTGAAGAACGTCAAGGCCGTCGGCAACGTGCCCGACGCGCAAGGCGCCATCGCCATGGGGTTCCTGCAGTACGGCAAACGGGACGTCATGGCGGTTTCCGGCGAGTTCGGCCTGAAGGTCTACGACCTGACGAAGAACCCCACCGCCCCGAAGCTGATCGGCGAGGTCAGCCTCCCCGGCCTGTGGGAGACCGAGGACACCGAGGTCGACGTCAAGCGCAAGCTCGTCTTCCTCGCGCGCGACCCGCGGGCCTACGGCGGCACCACGCAGACCGGCGAGTCCGGCATCTACATCATCGACCTGAAGAACCCGGACAAACCGGTCCTCCTGAGCTACACCAAGGTGCCCGCCGGTCACACCACCAGCTGTGTCGACGACTGCCGGTACCTCTGGACCGGTGGCCCCGCGAAGGCCGCGAACCAGCCCGCGGAGTGGGGCGGCCGCCCGATCTGGGTGACCGACATCCGCGACCCGCGCAATCCCAAGACGTTCCCGAACCCGATCGAACTCGCGCGCAACGACGGCAAGACCGACTACGTGCACGACGTCCAGGTCGACGCCGAGGGCGTGGCTTGGGTGTCCGGCCGAGGCGGCGTCCGCGGCTACTGGACCAACGGCTACCACCGCGATCCCGTGCAGGGGAAGGTCCGCCGCGCGACCGCGTTCGACCCGGTGCCCTACGCGGGCGGCGGGATCGAGGAGACGGCGGCGCCGTCGAAGTTCATGCACAACAGCTTCCACCCGGCGGGACACCGCTCGGCCGACGGCGCCGACTCGAATCGCTGGCACGGCCGCGACCTGATCTACGCCACCGAAGAGAGCTTCCTCGACGGCTGCGCCGGTGACGGCGTGCTGACAATCTCGTCGCTGAAGAACTCGTACAACGGCGAGGGCTGGCGCTCGACGCCGGAGAAGCCGTTCCGCCTCGAGTCCGTCGGCACCTGGAGCGTCGCCGGGCAGGAAGGCAGCGACCCGGCGTCGGGTGACTGTTCCGCGCACTACTTCGACATCCGCGGCAAGGTCCTCGTGCAGTCGTTCTACGCGCAGGGCACGCGATTCCTCGACGTCAGCGACCCGACCGACCCGAAGCAGATCGCCTACTTCCGCCCGGCGGACGCCAGCGCGTGGGCGCCCTACTGGCACAAGGGTTACGTCTACGTCGCCGACAACACTCGCGGAATCGACATCCTGAAGCTCACCGCCTGAGGCAGGATGGCCCCATGCGCACCATGGGGAAGACGTGGGGGAGCACGGCCGCGGTCGTCCTGATCGCGGCCTGCTCCTCGCCGCCACCGCCTGCGGAGATGGCCGTCCGGACTGATTCGGCGCCGGTCGCCGAGGACTTCCCGGAGGTGGGCGAGATCGTCTCGGCGTCGTGGGTCGAGGAGAGGATGGGCGCCACCGAGGGGCGGGACGCGGCGCCGGGGCCGTCCGATCTCCGGCTGTCCGCGCTGGTGAAGCTGCGTCGCGAGGCCGTCGCAAAGGTGCTGG
Organism: Amycolatopsis sp. NPDC057786; assembly: GCF_042797905.1. Taxonomy (NCBI): domain Bacteria; kingdom Bacillati; phylum Actinomycetota; class Actinomycetes; order Pseudonocardiales; family Pseudonocardiaceae; genus Amycolatopsis; species Amycolatopsis sp. NPDC057786. Next base: position 14,095 of record NZ_JBHVKW010000033.1, on the reverse strand, counting down.
CCGACTACAAGTGCCAGGCGGGTTCGCCCGCGGTCCCCGAGTCCTTGAAGGGACTCTTCCCGTCCGGGGTGAAGTGGCTTTCGTGCGCGCTGCCCACGACCACCAAGGCGCGGACCGCTTTCGTGGTCGAGGGGTCCGAACAGGCCTTCCTCACCTCGACGACCATGTAACAGATCTGTGGTGGAACTGTCGCGGGACCATCACGGCAGAGGGATGATCCCTTCCTAGCTTGGCGCCATGACCACCTTGCTCGTGCGGGCCCCGGTCCCCGTCGCCGGGAAGACTTCGCGACGAAGCGTCACCGCACTGTTCGCGATCGCCGTCCTCCTCGCCGGATACACCGGGTTCCGATTGCCGGGGGAGTGGGCGGCGACCCTGCAGGCCGTGTCCCTGACGGACGGATTCCGCCGCCGTTTCCTCATCGGCACCCTCCTGAAGCCGTTCGGGCACGACTACGCGGTCTTCGCGGTCGCGAGTTTCGCCGTCCTCGGCGCGGTACTGGCGGTCGTGACGCTCGCCTTCTTCCGCAGCCGCACCGAAAGCCGCCGGTGGTTGATCATCGGCTGGCTCCTGTTACCGACCGGCGGCTACCTGTTCCACGAGGTCGGCTACCTCGACCAAGTGCTGTATCTGCTGCTGCCCGGCGCGCTGTGGGCGGTGCACCGGAACAGACCTGTGCTCGCGAGCGCGGTGATGGCGCTTTCGGTGACCGTGCACGAGATCGCGTTGCTCACTGTGCTGCCGATCTTCGGTTTCGCCCTGCTGCGGAAGGTTCCGTTCCGGCGTGCGTGCGCGTTGCTCACTCCGGCGGCGGTACTCGCCCTGGGGATCCTCGCCCTGCCGCCCGCCGCTCCCGGCACCATCGACGGTCTCCGGCGCTCACTGTCCACAGCGGACTTCGCCTACCGCGCCGACGCGCTGGATCTGTTCGGGCGCAGCCAGACCGAAAGCTGGCGGCTGTACTCGATCGCCGGTGTCCTGCTCTACCTGCTGCCGATCGCGGCCGTCGTGATCGGCGGTTTCCTGTACCTGCACCGGCCCACGCTCGCGGCCGTGGTGCCCGCCGCCGCGATCGGGGCGCCGGTCCTGCTCGCGTTCGGCGGCTGGGACGATGCCAGGTGGGGATTCCTGCTGATGACCAACTTCTTCGTGGTCGTGTGGCTTTGGCTCGGCCACCGTGAGCTGAAACCACCCCAGATCGGCGTGCTGACCGCGCTCCTGCTGGTCCTCACCCATATCCCGTTGCCGTATTTCGACGACTACACGCCACGCGGGCTCACGCTGGTGACTCCCGTGGAAGACGCACGGTGAAGACGGCGCCGTGATCGTTGTGCACGGTGATGTCCCCGCCGTGGATCAGCGCGTTCTCCTTGGCGATCGACAACCCCAGCCCACTGCCCTCGGTCGCCTGGCGCGCGTGATCGCCGCGAACGAACCGGTCGAACAGGATCGGCCGCAACTCCTCGGGCACGCCAGGACCGGCGTCGGCGACCCGGATCGTCACCGCGTCGGAAAGGCCTTCCACCGACACTGTGATCGGCGTCCGGCCGTACCGCTCGGCGTTGACCAGCAGGTTGCCCACGATGGTGTGCACGCGACGCGGGTCGGCGGAGACGGTCGTATCGCCGGTGCTCGTCACCCGGACGGGCGTCTCCGGCACGCTGACCTCGATCGCGTCGTCGACGAGCGCGGGCAGGTCGACGAGTTCGGGCCGCAGGTTCGCGGAACCGGCGTCGAACCGCGAGATCTCCAGCAGATCCTCGACGAGCCGCGCCAGGCGCCTGGTCTGCGTCCCGAGCAACCCGGCAGCGCGGGTCCTGACCTCGGAGTCGGCGTCGTCGAGGGTGCCGACCGTGGCGACCATCGACGCGAGCGGGGTCCGCAGGTCGTGGGCGACGTCGGCGACGAACCGTTGCTGCTGGCGGTCCTTGGCGCGCAGTTCCCCGATCGCCGCACCGACCCGATCGGCCATCGTGTTGAACGACGCGGCGAGATCGGCGAGTTCGTCGCGGCCCTTCACCGGGACACGCACGTCGAAGGCACCGTCGCCCAGGTCGCGCGCGGCGGAGGCGACTCGCAGCACCGGCCGCCGGATCCGGCCCGCCGCGAAGACGGCCGCCGCCACGCCGAAGACGGTGACCCCGAGCGTGATCCGCGCCAGCTTCCAGCGCTGGGCGGCCAGATCCTGCTCGAAGCTGGTGAGGTCGAAGAACTGCACCACCCAGTACGCGACGAAGTTCGCGCTCACCACCAGCAGCCTGCGCCCAGTCGCCGGATCGGTCGTGGTGGCCGACAACAGGCTTTCCGGCCCCTTGGTCCGCTTAAGGACCACGTCCCGCACGGTTTCCAGCGCGGCTCGCCGGTCAGGAGGGGTCGCGTTTTCGGCGCCCGTCGCCCAATCGTGGCTTTGCGAAGAGGCCTTGACGACCGAGAGAGGTCCTTCGGGTGCCTTGAAGTCGTCGTTGGTCAGCTGAGGATGGCTCGTGACGAGCATCCAGTCCGCCGCGGCCTGGTCCATTCCCTGGGAGAACAACTCCAAGGCCCGAGTGGAGCCCGCCATGGACTGTTCGAGATGAGGCCACGCCTGGCCGAACATCGCCCCGAACGACGTCTTCGCCGCGGCGGTGAACCGGTCGAGCGCGTCGTCCTCCTGGATCTTGGCCGCGCTGAAGGCCATGGCCACCGTCGCCGTCGTGGTCACCACCACGACCGCCGCGGTGACCCGGGCACGCAGGCCGAGCCTCATTCGCCCACCAGCCGGTAGCCGAGTCCCCGAACGGTCTTCAGTACCACGGGATTCGCCGGATCGTCCTCGATCTTCGCCCGCAACCGCGCGACCGCCGCGTCCACGATCCGCGAATCGCCGACGTAGCCGTAGTCCCAGACCCGTTTCAGCAACGTCCGCCTGCTCAGTACCTGGTTGGGATGCTCGGCGAACTCGACCAGCAACCGGATCTCGGTCGCGGTGAGCGCCAGTTCGACGCCGTCGCGCATCACACTCATCGCCGCCGCGTCGATCTCCAGCCGCCCGACCCGCAACTGACCGGCCGACGGCCCGGGGGCGGTGACGGCGCGCCGCCCGATCGCCTTGATCCGCGCGTCGATCACCCGCGGTTCGGCGGGTTTGACCACGTAGTCGTCGGCTCCGCACTCCAGCCCGGCGACGATGTCGATCGGGTCGCCGCGGGCGGTCAGCAGGACCAGCGGCAACCGGCTGCGCGTGCGGATCCGGCGGCACACCTCGAAACCGTCCATCCCGGGCAACATGACGTCGAGCAGGACGAAATCGAGTTCGAGCCGGTCGGTGAACAGCGCCTCCAGCGCCCGCTCCCCGGTCGGCGCGACGACGACGTCGTGGCCGAGGGCCTTCAGTGCGAGCGTGAGCGCTTCGGCGAGTGCGACGTCGTCCTCGACGAGCAGGATGCGCGGCATGGTTCCCCCAAGATCGAAAGGCTCACCGATCGTAAGGGCGCTTCGTCGTCCTCGTCGTGGTCTGCGGCGGAACCGTCGCGGAGCCGTGCGGTCTCGTCACAAAATTCTGGTTCTTGAGCTTGGCGTTCCAAGCCGTCAACGTCAGCTTGCCCGTGGTGCCGAGGTCGGTGTCGACCGTGATCTGCTGCTCGGGGTCACCTTTCGCGGCCGCGACCGTCACGTAGGCGCCGGCCTCCGGCGAACCCACGGTGACGGTATTCGACCACGAGACGACCGAGAGCAGCGTGCCACCGGGCTGGACCGTCTGCGCGCTGACGCCGGGATCGATCGCCATGTACGACGTGCCGTGCTCCACGGCGACGTTCATCGGCCGTGTGGCGGCGGCGCACTGCACCTGGTCGCGACGAGCAGCAGTCCACCCAGCAACCTCAGTTTCCCCAGAACGCCGGAACCCTATCCGAGTAGGTGAAGGCCTCTTCCGGTACTGGTGCGGCCCGGGACACGCCCGGGCCGATCGCCCGACCTCAGCATCGCCCGACGGCAGCACCTGGGCCGAAAGCGTCCTTCACCGCATCCGACGCGGGGAAGGACGCCTTCGGCCCATTTCAGGCCAACAACTCCTGCAGTTCCGCCACCGCGTCGGACAGCTCGGTCGCGAACAGCTCCATCTCGTGTGCCACGTGCTTCGGCGTGCACAGGTACAGATTCAGCGACTTCGGCAGCAGCACGTACGCGACACCGATGCACTGCGGGCTGGTCGACCCGAAGCCGAAGTACTGGATGTTCACCGACGGCGCCGAGCTGGTGCTCAGGTAGTCGTCGCGCATCTTCAGCCAGCCGGGTGACGAGTACAGCGCCGGAGAGTCCTCGACGCCGCGTCGCTTCTGGATCAGCTGCAGCTCCCACAGGTGCTGCTCCGGCGCGTCACCCGCCTGACACTCCTTCGCCCGCGTGACGTGCTTCGCGGCCGCCGCGCGGAAGGCAGCCTGGCGCGTCTGCCGGTCGGCCTGCGGGTCGTCCATCACCTGGACGAACCACTGCACCTCGGGCGTCACCACTCGCATCGCTTCGGTGCGCCCGTTCTGGTACTGCCGCGTCGCGATCGACTCGTACGTCGCGCCGGTGATCCCCTTCGCCCGCTTGTGCGCGAGCTGGTACGCCATCTGTGCGAAGGCGTCCGGGGACATCCCCAGCTCCTTCGCCCGCTTCGCGCCGAAGTCGGTGAAGGACACCGTCTTCGTAGCGGTCGCTTCGGCGTACTCGGCGAAGGACGCGGCAGCGGCGCGAGCGTCCTCTCGCAGCGCTTCGCCCAGGACGAACTCGATGACCTCGGACGCCGGGACGCCGTCGGCGGGCGGCCGCTCCAGCCGCGTTCCGCTCAGCAGCGCGTCGGTGAACCCGAGGATCGTGGTCCCGTCCAGTTCACAGTGCTCGACGTTGATCCCCGCCGTGCCGTCCTCGAACACGATGAGCGAAACGGCCTTGTCGAACCAGCGGTTCCCGCTGTCACCGTGCAGCAGGTTGTCACACGCCTCCTGCGTGTTCGCCGGCGTGAAATCCTCCAGGCACAGGCAGAACAACGCCGTCTCGATGTCGTCGAGCGCGGCCGCGTTTCCCGCCGCCAGCAACGCTTCCCGCGTCGCCGCCCACTCCGCCCTCGCCTTGGTGGTGAAATGCCCGGCGGCGGTCCGCGGGTCCTCGACGAAGTTCCCCGACTTCACGATCGTCTGCAGTCCCGCGACCAGCTGATCGGGGGAGTACGGGCGGCCGTCCGGCGCTATGACGTCCATCCGGAACGGGGTGTCACGGTGGAAGACCACGACGTGCCGCGCCTTCGACGGCCCCGGCCAGTCCTCGCGGTACGGCGTGCGCGCGGTGTCCTGCACGGCGCCGGGGATCCGCGTCGCGGAGAACAGGTACTTGTGCTGAACCATCGACTGCGGCTGCCCGCGCAGCACGATCGGCGGCACGAGTTCCTCGTCGAGCTTCAGCTTGTAGTCCACCGCCGACGCGGCCAGTTCGGCCGCGCGCTCCAGCTGTCCCAGCGGGGAATCGGTGAACAGAAAGAAGAAGTTCGCGTTGAGCGCGATCCGGTCGCGACGGCCGAGGTAGCGGTACGGCCAGAAGGTGTCGAGCCAGCTCCGGACGCCTTCCCGCTTGTCGTAGGCCTCGAGCGCGTTCTGCAGTTCGTGCGCCGGGCTTCCTTCCGCGAGGAACTCGGTGACGGCGCCTTCGGTCTCCGCGAGCTCGCCGGCGGTGAGCAGCGGCGAGCACCACTCGAGGAACCGGCGGCAGGTGTCCTCCAGACTGGGGACGGGGACCCGCGGCAGGATGTCCTCGTTGCCGAACGTGCGGGTGGACGGTTCCGGACTGGTCACGATCATCCTTGATCTCGAAGGGGAAGGGCGTTCAGCGCGGAGGCGAGCTCGCCCGCCGCGCCGTTCGGCCGGGAGACGAACAGCCGCGCGTACAGGCGGCCGTCGGCTTCCAGCCCACGCGGGTCGACGCCCGCGACGGACAGATTGTCCAAGATCTGCGACTTTTCTTCATCCGAAGCGAATCTCCGCTGCCGGAAGACGCCGTCGACCCCGGTCGTGTCGTACTCCAGCTCGCCGAGGCTCTCGGCGACCGGCCCGTAGGAGAACATCCGCAGCACGAAATGCGCCATCCACGGCCGGCTTTCCCGCGCTATCCGGACGAGGGTCTTCTCCGTGACGTAGCCGACGCAGCCGGTCGAGATGACGATGTCGACGTCGGCCAGCAACGCGCGCTGCTCCTCTGTCGGCTCTTCGCTCTCCAGATCCGCGTGGATCGCGTCGTCGATGAAGCCCGCGGCGAGCGCGTAGTCCAACGCGGGCGCGGAGGCGTCGAGGCCGATGAAGCGGACACCGTCGCCGACGGCGAGCGTCTCGACCATCCGGCGATCGCGAGCGATCAGTTCGTCCCGGCTCAGCGACTCGACGCCCCGGTAGTGGTCGTACAGCCGCTCCATCGAGGTGTCGCAGCGATGCAGCGCCGCGTTGACGCCGTAGGAACAGCCGAGGTCGAGCACCGTCGGCACCTTCACGTCGGCCTCCGCGCGGTACTCGTCGATCAGTTTCGCGAAGTACGCCTTGGCCTGCTGGGGGATGTCGTAGTCCAGCCCGCGCAAGGTACCGAAGAAGGCACGGGGATCGGGCTCGGTGTAGATGTGGTCGAAAGAGATCTTGCCGGTCGAATCGAAAGGCACGGCCAAGCTCCTGACTTAGTCGAGCAGCTGATCGCCCCGGACCGCCGCCGAAGCGACGTGTTCCGGCAGGACCCGGCCGAACAGCTGTCTCGTCCGCTCCGGACTGCCGATGACCCCAGGACGCTCGCTGTACGCGAAGATCGCGGAATGGCGGGCGACTGCCCCTTGAACACTACTCACCCGGTGCAGCGCGAAGCGTCCGCGAAACAGCTGAAGATCGCCAGGACGCAGAGTGAGCCGCTTGATCAGATGATCACCTTCGCCCGCCAGCACGGCACGGACGTCGTCGAAGTTCTCCGCCGTTTCGGAGCGGATGTTCGGGCAGTATTCGAAGACACCGCCGTCGGCCGCCTCCTGCGTGAGCATGCTGACCGTGTACTCGTTGGTGTCGAAATGCCACGGATGCGCGCGGCCCGGTTCGATCACGTTGAGCACCAGGCCGGACAGCGGATCGGCGAGTTCGTGCAGTTCGGGGAGTTCGAAGCAGTCGGCGACGAACCGCTGGAACTCCCGGCTCGAGTACAGCTGCTGGATCACCGCGGTCGCCGGGATCCGGTCACGCGCCACGAAGGCGTTGCCGCGTTCCATGATCGTGCGGCCGGGATGATCCTCCGGCAGTGGGGTGTCGATGGCGATGTTGTAGGCGTTGACGCGTTCGACCTTCGCGTATGCCTCCGGAGCGATCTTCGCGCCTTCGTCGCGGAGGACGTCACGCAACTCCGGACGGATGAAGTCGGCCAGCACACTGCAGCCCGTTTCCCGCAGTTCGGCGCGGGTCCGGAAAACGATTTCGCGCCACGCGGGGCTTCCCGGCTCGGACAACGGATAGCGGGCGGTATCGGCCACCTGGACTGCGCTCGCGGTCATCGACGTCCTCTCGGCTGCCCGGAAGTGAGCTTCGGGTTTAGCACAGAAAACGTCCGCGACTCCCGCGCCTTGTGAGCGGTGCCACACGCAACGTGACGGCCTCCTGACTCGAGTCAGGAGGCCGTCAGTGGCTTTTCGTCAGCTGGTGACAAGCGGCAACAGCGGCCGCCGCACCGCGGTCGCGACGCCGTCGGACGCCTGCGCCGCGGCGATCCGCTCGGCCGTCGGCGTGCCGTACTCCGTGGTCCGCTGCCGCAGCGGACGGCCCAGCGGTTCGACCATCGCGCGCATGTCGCTGATCGTCTTGTACGACCCGTTGGCCGCGCCCGCCATCCGGCTGATCGTCTCCTCCATCAGCGTCCCGCCGATGTCGTTGACCCCGCCCTGGAGCACCGCGCGGCTGCCCTCTTCACCGAGTTTCACCCACGAGCTCTGGATGTTGTCGATCATCCCGTGCAGCAGCAGCCGGGACAGCGCGTGCACCGCGCGGTTCTCGCGCAGCGTCGTCCCCGCCCTGGCGAGCCCGGCGAGGTAGATCGGGGAACTCTGGTGGATGAACGGCAGCAGCACGAACTCGCTGAACCCGCGCCGCCCGTTGCGCTCCAGGCCTTCTCGCTGCAGTTTCGCCAGCAGCTTCAGGTGCCCGACCCAGTGCGCAGGCGTGTCGACGTGGCCGTACATCATCGTCGACGTCGTGGTGATGCCGAGTTTGTGCGCGGTGGTGACGACGTTGATCCATTCGGACGTCGGCAGCTTGCCCTTCGTCAGAACCCAGCGGACGTCGTCGTCGAGGATCTCCGCGGCCGTGCCCGGCAGGGAGTCGACACCGGCCTCCTTCGCGCGCGCCAGCCAGTCCTCGATCGAGAGGTTCGTCCGCGAAGCGCCGTTGACGACCTCCATCGGTGAGTACGAGTGCAGGTGGATGTCCGGCTGACGGCGTTTCACCTCCGCCGCGAGATCGAAGTACGCGGTGCCCGGCAGATCCGGGTGGATGCCGCCCTGCATGCAGATCTCGGTCGCGCCCGCGGCCCACGCCTCGTCGACCCGGTCACCGACCTGCTCCAGCGAAAGCGTGTACGCGTCCGCGTCGGTGCGCCGCTGGGCGAACGCGCAGAACCGGCAGCCGGTGTAACACACGTTGGTGAAGTTGATGTTCCGCGTGACGACGAAGGTGACATCGTCGCCGTTCACCTCGCGACGCAGGTCGTCGGCGATCTTGGTGAAGGCTTCGAGCTCCGGCCCGTCGGCGTGCAGCAGCGCCAGAGCCTCGTCGTCCGAAAGCCCGGCGGGGTTCTTTTCCGCGCTGCGCAAGGCATCCCGGATGTCGAGGTCGAACCGCTCCGGCGCGGTCTTGATATTGCCCTTGATCTCGGCCCAGTCGCCGTAGACGGAATCGAAGTCGCTGCGGCGGTCTTCCGTTCGCCCGACCGTGTCGACCTCGACGTGCAGATCGGTGCGCCCGGCCTCCTTCCAGCCGCCGTCCGGCTCCTGCCACGGGATACCGACCGGGATGGCCTCTTCGATCGCGAGGCCGGTCTCGGTGTCGGTCAGCGGCGCGAGATGCGCGTTCATCCGCGGGTCCAGCCACGGCTCGCCGGCCTTGACGTACTCCGGGTAGATCGGCAGCCGCTCGCGCACGGTGAACCCGAGCGCTTCGGTGCGGCGTTTGAGCTCGTCGATCTGCGGCCACGCGCGTTCGGGGTTCACGTGGTCGGGGGTCAGCGGCGAGACACCGCCCCAGTCGTCGATCCCCGCGTTCAGCATCAGTTCGTACTGCTGGCCGATCAGGTTCGGCGGCGCCTGGATCCGCATCCGCGGCCCGAGCACCAGCCGCGCGACAGCGATGGTCGCGGCGAGTTCTTCGAGATCGGCGTCCGGCGTCGCGCGCATCTTGGTGTCCGGCTTCGCGCGGAAGTTCTGGACGATCACTTCCTGGATACCGCCGTAGGTCTTCGCGACCTTGCGGATCGCGAACAGCGAGTCGGCGCGTTCCTCGAAGTTCTCGCCGATACCGATCAGGATGCCCGTGGTGAACGGCACCGAACTGCGGCCCGCGTCCTCCAGCACTCGCAGACGGACGTCGGGGTCCTTGTCGGGCGAACCGTAGTGCGGGCCGCCCTTCTCCGTGTACAGCCGCTTCGCCGTCGTCTCCAGCATCATGCCCATCGACGCCGAAACCGGCTTGAGCCGCTGGAAGTCCTGCCAGCTCAGCACGCCCGGGTTGAGGTGCGGCAGGACGCCCGTCTCCTCCAGTACCCGGATCGCCATCGCCCGGACGTAGGACAGCGTGTCGTCGTAGCCGTGCGCGTCGAGCCAGTCCTTCGCCGCCTTCCAGCGGTCCTCCGGACGGTCGCCGAGGGTGAACAGCGCTTCCTTGACTCCCATCGCGGCACCCTTGCGGGCGATGTCGAGCACCTCGTCGGGGGAGAGGAACGGCGACTCGACCCGGCCGGGAACGGTCGCGAAGGTGCAGTAGCCGCATCGGTCACGGCACAGCCGGGTCAGCGGGATGAACACCGAACGGCTGTAGGTGACGACGCCGGGGCGGCCTGCCGCGACGAGTCCGGCGTCGCGGACCCGGGAGGCGTGCTCGGACAGCGTCTTGAGATCGTCGCCGCGCGCCTGGAGCAGGATCGAGGCCTCGGTGATGTCGAGGGTCTTCCCGTCGCGCGCCCTGGCGAGCGCCCGGCGCATCGCCGAGGTGGTGGGGGCGTTCGCGTCAGCAGGGGATGCCATTCCCGCACGCTATGGCCGGACCCGCTCCACCTGCCAGTGTGCATCCCGCCACCGCGTCACCCACGTGGGTAAGGTCACCGTTTCCGCTGGTCAGCGCGCGATCTTGGTTGCCGATCAGCGGGCGCGAGTGTATTACCTAAAGTGTGGCTTCGGTGGTCGGTAAGAAGGTCGGCGGGCGGACGTACTACTACCTCGTCACCTCCGCGCGGGTCGACGGCGAGCCGCGCGTGGTTTCGCAGCGTTACCTCGGCACGGCCGAGGAGATCGGGCGCGCGATGGAGGGCGACATCTCCGCCCCCGGCGAAGCGCGTCACCGGACCTTCGGCGACGTCGCGGCCGTGTGGGCCACGCTGCGACGGCTCGACTTCGTGCGCCGGGTCGACGAAGCCGTCGGAACCCAGCGCGCCGCGACCACACTGGGGACGCATCTCGCACTCGCCGTCCTGCACCGGGCGACGGCCCCCGAAACGCAATTAGCCGACTGGTGGCGTGACTCCGTCGCCCGGGAATTCGTCCGGGCGGATCTTCCGAATCACTGGCGCGCCCTGCACCGCCTCACGCCCGAACGGATCGCCCGGATCGAGACCGCCGTCGCCGACGCCGTGCTCTCCTGGCTGGGGACGGGCGACGCCGCGCTCGCCGTGGACGTCCCGCAGTTCGCCACCTTCACCACGGCCGACCCCTGCCGCTGCGAACTCGCCGGGCTCGGCTTGGTGGTGACCAAGGATGGCGCGATCCCGCTGGCATCGCACGTGTACCCACGGGAAGAGGCACCGCCGTTCGCCGCGCTCGCCGAGCGACTCCGCTCGCTGTACCCAGTCACGCTGGTCTTCACCGCCGGCCAGGCCGCGCAACTGGACCTCGGACGGCACTTCGTCGGCGCGCTCCCACTTTCGGAGCATCCGGAGCTGCTGGCGAAACCACCGTCCGCGCGCAAACCCGTCGACCCGGAGCGCTTCGCCGGGCTGACCGCCCTCGACACCAGAGCCGTGGTCGCGGGCGTGCGCCGTCGCGTGATCCTGACCCACTCCGAGACCCTGCACAACGCGCAGGCCCGCGCGTTCGGCGAGGAACTGAGCACCGCGACGCGGGAACTCGCCGGCCTCGACGCCGCGCTGGCGTCGGGCGTCTACCGGGGCGATCGCGGCCAGGTGAACGCCGAAATCGCGCGGATCACCCGCGGCCGCCGCGTCGAACGGGTGCTTTCCCCTTCACTGACGGGAACGAAACCGGGGGAGATCCGGCTGACCTGGAAGGTCGACGACGCCGCCGTCTCGCGGCTGCACGACGAGTTCTTCGGCAAACAAGTGCTGGTCACCGACCACGACTGGCCGGTGTCCGAAGTCGTCACGGCGTACCGGGCCCGGACCCACCTCGACTCGACGTTCCGCTGGCTGACCGGTCCCGCCGTCACCGGCCCGGCCCCGCGCTGGGACTGGACGCCGCATCGGATCGCGGTGCACACGCTGGTCACGGTGCTCGCGTCCACGGTCACGCACCTCATGCGGCGCGAGGCCGACCGCGCCGGGATGAACCTGTCGGTCCGCGAACTGATGGACAGCCTCGCGGGGATAGGGGAGACGGTGCTTCGGTATCCGTCCACCGGCGGCCGCCCGCGGACGCGGCGCCTGCTGACCGAGCGGAGCCCGGAACAGCAGGCGCTCTTCGACCTGTTCGACCTCCCCGGACCCCGCCCCACCACCACCCTCAACGGACAGGCTCCGCCTGACCGGCCTACTCCGACCGATGGATATGCAGCGCGGAGAAGCTCTGCACCACCGGCATCAACTCGATGACGTTGATGTTCACGTGCTCCGGCTGCGAAGCCGCCCAGAAGACGGACTCGGCCACATCGGCGGCCGTCAGCGGCGTCGTGCCCTTGTAGACGTTGTCGGCCTTGCTCTGGTCGCCCTCGAACCGGACGACGGAGAACTCCGTGCCGCCGACCAGGCCCGGCTCGATGTTGGTCACCCGGACGCCGGTGCCCTGCAGGTCCGCGCGCAGGTTCAGGCTGAACTGGTGCACGAACGCCTTGGTCGCCCCGTAGGCGTTGCCGCCGGGGTAGGGGTAGGAGCCCGCGACCGAACCGATGTTGATCACGTGCCCGCGGCCGCGCTCGACCATGCCGGGCAGCAGCGCGCGGGTGAGGTGCGCGAGCCCCCTGATGTTCGTGTCGATCATCTGGTCCCAGTCGTCGAGCTTCGCCCGATGGGCGGGTTCGAGCCCTTTCGCGAGGCCGGCGTTGTTCACCAGCAGATCGACCTCGGCGAATTCGGCGGGCAGCGTGCCGGGGAGCGCGGCCACCGCGTCGGCGTCCCGGACGTCGAGCTCGAAGGGGAGGACGTTCTCGCCCAGCTCGACGGCCAGCTTGCCGAGCCGGTCCTTGCTGCGCGCGGCCGCGACGACCTTGGCGCCGTCGGCGGCGAACCGGCGGACGATCTCGACGCCGAACCCGGCGCTGGCACCGGTCACGAAAACGGTCTTCTGGGGCATCAATCAATCTCTTTCAAGAACCGTGCGAACACGTCGTTGAACTCGGCCTCGCGCTCCAGGTTAGGCATGTGGGCGGCGCCTTCGATCACCGCCAGGGTGGAGCCGGGGATGAGGTCGTGCATGAGCTCGGCGTCCGAGACCGGAGTGAACTCGTCCTCGGTCCCGACCACGACCAGTGCCGGCACTCCTACCCGCGTGAGGCTGTCCCGGTAGTCCGGCCGCTCGGCCCGTCCTCTTAGTGCGGCCGCCGCCCCTTCCGGGGGAGTCGTGCGCATCATGTCGAGCACGTGCGCCGCCACGTCCGGCATCGTGCGGACGTTCTCGGGCGAGACCATCTTCGTCAGCACGTCCTCCGCGTAGGGGTTCAGCCCCTCCGCGAGGACGCGGTCCGCCATCTCGTTGCGGACGCGCTTGCCCTCCTCTGTCTCTTCCTGGGGAGAGGTGTCGGCGAGCAGGAGCCCGGCGACGCGGTCGGGGTAGGTGCGGTGGAACTCCATGACGATCTGCCCGCCCATGGAGAGACCACCGAGCACGAAGCGCTCGAGACCGAGGTGGTCGGCGAGCCGGAGGATGTCGGCTGCGAAGACGTCGAGTCCCGTCTTCGTGCTCTCCGGTGGCCTGGTCGTATCGCCGTACCCGCGGAGGTCGGCGGTGATGACCCGGTAGCCCTCCTGGCTGAAGCGCTCGGCCTGGGGACGCCACATCGAACGGTTGAAGGGGTGGCCGTGGACGAGGACGACCGGCGACCCGGCGCCGAGGTCGTCGTAAGCGACGGAGATGCCGTCGAGTTCCGCAGTGCTCATGAACCCGACGCTAATCGGAGCAATCCTCGGGATCAATACGGTGCAATGTACTCGGAGCAATGTTCTTGCCCGGGAGTTCACCTGGGGTCTCTTGGGGCGATCACCGCGTGCTCGCCGGGCCAGGGCGCGTTTATGGCCGCTGACCTGCGCGAATGTCGTTAAGGTACCCCCCTGTTTTCGGGGGTTTCCGGCCATGTAAAGTTCTCTTCGTCGCCAGGGAAACCGAGCGGCCGACCGGGACACGAACCAAGCTCTCGCTCAGTGCGATTGAGTGGGTGTCTCACCAAAAACTGCTAGGAATGACTGCTTCGGATAAGGCCGCTTGGTTGTGGTGCGATCTGGGGTGTGTTGCTTGAGAACTCAACAGTGTGCTAGTGAACTAAGCCAGTAGAGCTTATGTATTAAGAACCTCGTTTTGGGGTTCCTTTGAGAGCATTAAATTGCCTCGATCAAATTTGACATTGTTGGAGAGTTTGATCCTGGCTCAGGACGAACGCTGGCGGCGTGCTTAACACATGCAAGTCGAACGATGAAG
>NZ_JBHVKW010000032.1:0-69567 GCF_042797905.1 Amycolatopsis sp. NPDC057786 | reverse complement strand
AGCCACTTTCGCAACCTTCAACGTTGCGAAAGTGGCTTTCGCAACGCCACCGGCCGGGGCAGCACCTCGGCGCGGGAGACAGGGCTCGTGAGTGGCCAGGACGGTTCTAACCGTCCTTACCACTTCACGAGGTTCAGCGGCTCTTCGCCGGCGGCGTACCGGCGCAACTGCTCGGCGACCAACCGCTTCGCGCGCGGGTAGAACGACGCCGACCCGCCCGCGATATGCGGCGTGATGATCACTCCCGGCGCGGTCCACAGTGGATGCCCGGCCGGCAGCGGTTCCGGATCGACGACGTCCAGCGCTGCACGCAGCCGCCCGGAGACGGTCTCTGCTGTGAGCGCCGTGGTGTCGATCGCCGAACCCCGCCCGACGTTCACCACCAGGGCGCCGTCCGGCAGCGCGGCAAGCTCCGCGGCGCCGAACAGGCCCATGGTCGCGGGCGTTTCGGGCAGGATCAGGACCACGATGTCGGCGGACGGCAGCAGTTCCGGCAGTTCGGCCACACCGTGCACGCGCTCCGCGGGCCGGGCCGTGCTCGCCACCCTGGTCACGATCGCCTCGGCCGCGACCAGTTGCCGCTCGATGGCCTGGCCGATCGAGCCGTGGCCGACCAGCAGCACCCGGCTGTCGGCCAGCGAACGCGTGTGCTCCCGCTCCCACGACGCCGTCGCCTGCTGCGCGAACCAGCGCGGCAGATCCCGCTGTGAGGCGTGGATCAGCGCCAGCGCGTGTTCGGCCACGCTGAGGTCGTGCAGGCCGCGGCCGTTGGCCAGCTTCACCCCCGCCGGCACCAGCGGGATCAGCTTCTCGACCCCGGCCGACAACGACTGCACGAGCTTCAGCGACGGAAGCCGGGAGAGCAGCTTCATCGGCTCGGCACCGGTGTCGTACGGCAACACGTAGACCTCGACGTCATCGAGGCCCTCGTCCGGCAGCGGACCCAGACCGTCGTAGAGCCGTGCGCTCAGGCCCTCGGGCAGCTCGATATCGGACCAGGGCAGGATGGCTCGCTCCGTCATGCCGCCATTCTGGCCGTCGCGACCGGCGTCACCCTCCGTGGGCCGCGACGCAGAACTCGTTGCCGACGGGATCGGCCAGCACCGTCCAGGCGAAACCCGGCATCTCGTGCCTGTCCAGCTTCTTCGCTCCCAGCCCGACCAGACGTTCCACCTCCTTCTCCATGTCGTCGGTACCGAAGTCCATGTGGACCCGGTTCTTGCCTGCCCGCTCCTCCGGTACGCGCTGGAACGCGAACACCGGCCCGTTCTCCTTCTTGGCGCGCAGGATCAGGAACTCGCCGCCGTGGTCCTGATCCACCTCGACCCCGAGCGCCTTCGTCCAGAACTCCGCGAGCCCGCGCGGATCGGCGCAGTCGATCGTGATCATGCCCAGTTCGATACCCATGGCGGCACGCTAGCGGCGCCCACCGACAAAACCGGGCGCCCGCGATAACCGGTTGAACCGCCCCCGGGCGGGGTGACTACGCTGCGCAGAACGTCTCAGCACGTAATTCCAGCGAGGAGCCCAGAAGTGATCACCAGGATGTCGTCGTTGTTCCTTCGCACCCTGCGTGAGGATCCGGCGGACGCCGAGGTACCGAGCCACCGGCTCCTGGTACGCGCCGGCTACGTCCGCCGGGTGGCCCCGGGCGGCTACTCCTGGCTGCCGCTGGGCCTGCGGGTGCTGCGCCGTATCGAGAACGTCATCCGTGAAGAGATGAACGCCATCGGCGCGCAGGAGATCCAGTTCCCCGCGCTGCTGCCGAAGGAGCCCTACGAGGCCACCGGCCGTTGGACCGAGTACGGCGACGCGTTGTTCCGCCTCAAGGACCGCAAGGGCGCCGACTATCTTCTCGGCCCGACGCACGAAGAGCTCTTCGCGCTCACCGTGAAGGGTGAATACAGCTCGTACAAGGACTACCCGGTCGTCCTGTACCAAATCCAGACCAAGTACCGCGACGAGGCGCGCCCCCGCGCCGGCATCCTGCGCGGCCGCGAGTTCGTCATGAAGGACTCCTACTCCTTCGACCTCGACGACGAAGGGTTGACCAAGTCGTACGAGCTGCACCGCCAGGCCTACACGAAGCTTTTCGACCGCCTCGGCATCGAGTACGTCGTCGTGAAGGCGACCTCCGGCGCGATGGGCGGCTCGGCCTCCGAAGAGTTCCTCGCCGTCGCCGAGACGGGTGAGGACACCTACGTCCGCAGCACCGAATCGGGGTACGCGGCCAACGTCGAAGCGGTCACCACGCCCGCTCCCGAGGCCAAGCCGATCGAGGGCCTGCCCGAGGCGAAGGTCCACCACACGCCGGACACCCCGACCATCGAGTCGCTGGTCACGTTCCTCAACAACGCCGGCCTCGGCCGCACCTTCACCGCCGCGGACACGCTCAAGAACGTCCTGGTGAAGACCCGCCAGCCGGGCGCGAAGGAGTGGGAGCTGCTGGCCATCGGCCTCCCCGGCGACCGCGAGGTCGACACGAAGCGCCTCGAAGCGTCGCTCGAGCCCGCCGAGTTCGAGCTGCTCGAAGAGGCCGACTTCGCCAAGAACCCCTTCCTCGTCAAGGGGTACATCGGCCCGAAGGCGCTGAAGGACAACGGCGTCCGCTACCTGCTCGACCCGCGCGTCGTCGACGGCACCGCCTGGGTCACCGGCGCCGACGAGCGCGACCACCACGTGGTCGACCTGGTCGCGGGCCGCGACTTCACCGGCGACGGTACGATCGAGGCCGCCGAGGTCCGCGAGGGCGACGCGTCGCCCGACGGCAAGGGCACCCTGGTCGCCGCGCGCGGTATCGAGATCGGGCACATCTTCCAGCTGGGCCGCAAGTACGCGGACGCGTTCGAGCTCGACGCGCTGGGCCCGGACTCCAAGCCCATCCGCATCACCATGGGTTCGTACGGCGTCGGCGTCTCGCGGCTGGTCGGCGTGCTCGCCGAGCAGAACCACGACGACCTCGGCATCGTCTGGCCGCGCGAGGTCTCGCCGTTCGACGTGCACGTCGTCATCGCGGGCAAGGACGAGACGGTCGCCGCGGGTGCGGAGAAGCTCGCCGCCGAACTGGACGCCGCGGGTATCGAGGTCGTCCTCGACGACCGCAAGGCCACCCCCGGCGTGAAGTTCGCGGACGCCGAACTCGTCGGTGTGCCGACGATCCTCGTCGTCGGGCGCGGCCTGGCGAACGGTGTCGTCGAGGTCAAGGACCGCCGCACCGGCGACCGTGAAGAGATCGCCGTCGACGCGGTCGTGGAGCACCTGGTCAAACTCGTCCGTTCGTGATGTTCGGCAAGAAGCGCCGGGATTCCCCGGGCTACGAGGACAACGCGGCGCTGGACGGGTTCGGGGGCTATCAGCCCTCGGACTCGTCCGGCTACACGCCTGCTCCCGAGACACCGGCTCCAGCCGAGCCGGAGCCGCAGAAGCCCGCGAAGCAGCCGATGTCGCGAAGCGGGCGAAGGGCCATGTTCGGCTTCTTCGCGACGATCGGTGTCATCGCGGTCGCCGCGCTCTCGAACACCAGCGACCGGTCTTCGGACAGCGCGCCGACCACCCGGGCCCCGGTCGTCTACACGCCTTCGCCTCGGGTCGTCGCGCCGCCGGTGACCGAAGGCTGGCAGTCGGTGGCAGGGAAGGACGGCGTCTACGCCTACGACGTCCCGCCGAACTGGACGCCGAAACCCGGCACGATCCACGGCTGGGAGAAGGGCACCCAGGTCCCGGGCATCACCATGGTCGCCAGCGCCTTCGTCGGCGAGGGTTACTGCCCGCAGGAGAAGCGAAGCAGGCTCGGCGGCGCCGGCGTGGCGAACGTGAAGGTCTCCGATCCCGCCGCCGCGGCGCGGAAGGCGGTCGACGATCTCGCCGTCAGCGCCTACAACCCGGAGAACGGTCCGCTGACCGCCAAGATCACCCCGGAACCGCCCCAGACGACCGAGTTCACCCTCGGTACCGGCAAGAAGGTCCCCGCGAGCATCGTCCTCGCGGAGGTCGTCACCCCGCCGGGGGCGTGTGGCGCCCAGCGCGCCCTGGTCGGAGTGATCGCGCCGGAGCTCGGCGACGCCTCGGCGGCCCTGGCCGTCTATTCGGGACAGGACGCGCCGGGCGGTGCGGACCGCGAGCTGATCCTGAAGATCCTCAAGACCTACCGGGGTGTCCCGGAGGCCGACCGCAAGACCATCACGCCGCCGCCTTCGACGTTGCGCTGAGGCTTCCCCTGGGGCAAAGCCCACAGCACCAGGACCTCCGCCCCCGACGTTGCGAAAGCCACTTTCGCAACACGCACCTAAGGCCGCTTCTACTGTGAAGCCAGCGAAGAAGCCCTTGCCGGCTGCGGGTTCGAGAGCAGCCGCTGAGGCTTCTTGCCCGACCGCGCGAGCTTCGCCAGCCGCAGCAGTCCGGTGTTCGGCAGGTACGCCCGGCCGAGCGCGATCCCGATCCGCGGCAGGTCAGCCTCGTCGCGGAACGCGAGGTACAGCGGCACGTGGCGCGGCTGGAACTTCGCCTTGAACGCGTGCAGCGAACGGAAGCCGTAGAACGGCTCCATCATCGTGCCGAGCGCATCCAGCACCCGCTCGACGGCGTGCGCGGGTTCGCCGGAGCTCGCCAGCGGGGCGCCGGACAGCGAGACGAACTTCGCGCCCTCCTCGCGGAAGGCCAGGCACGACGACGCGATCAGGAACTCCATCGACGGGCGGAACCCGTCGGCGCGTTTGCGCATGACGTCGAGTGTCCAGCCGCCGACCGCGCCCGCGCCGGTGTGCACCGGCAGCCACGACGTCACGCCGTGGACCACGCCGTCGGCGTCCACCGCGAGACCCACGCGGGTCTCGGGATCCATCGCCTCGTCGACCCCGCCGAGGGTGAAGCCCATTTCCGGCATGCCCTTGTCGCTGATCCACTCCTCGGAGATCGCGCGGACCTGCGAGATCACCGCGCGCGGCTGGTCGGCGAGCCGGACGAGCCGGAACTCGATACCGTCCTTCGCGGCCCGGTTGAGCGCGGTCCGCACGTCCTGCCAGCGCTTGCCGCGGAACTCCAGCGTTTCCAGTTCGATCAGGGTGTCCTCGGCGACCTGGACCTGCTTCCAGCCGAGCTCTTCGGTCTTGGCGGTGGTGTCGCCGGTGGCGGAGAACAGGCACGGCACGAGACCGGTGTTCTCGCACATCGTGATGAACTCGGCGATCGTCCGGTCGGCGGCGCCGTCCGGGGCGATCGGGTCGCCGAGCGCGATGGCGACCCCCGCGTGCCGACGGTAGGCGAGGTAGGACTTGCCGTCCGCGGCCACGAAATACGAGTTCTGCGGCCAGGTCGTCATCCACGAAAGCGTGCTCCCGCCGTGGCGGCTGAGCAGCGTGCGGGCCAGCGCGGGGTTGCCCATCCGGCCGAGACGGCGGCACTTCCGCCGCGACGGAACGCGGAAGGCGCCGCGCGAAGAGACCAGGAGCGCGAATTCGACCGTCCAGAGCAGGTTGTCCACGAAGAACAGCGGCGGATCCACCACGCCGGCGTCCTCGCCGAAGAGCTCCGCCAGCGTGAGCACCCCGCCGTAGACCATCACCTGCAGGATGACGAACGAGGTCAGGATCATCGCGCACCACCAGGCGACCTGGCTGCCCTTGCGCAGGCCGTTCATGATCGGCACCACGATCAGGCACAGGACGGCGACTTCCCAGGTGGACAGCGAAAGCTCTTCGGACGAACCGAAGGGGCCGTTGCCCGGCACGAAGGACATCACCAGTTCGGCGACCGTCAGCACCAGCAGACCGGCCACGACGTAGAACCGCCACTCGCGCAGGCTCGGCCGCCGTTCACGCGAGGAATCCTTGGCACCGAGGAACTTCCGGCCGAACGGCAGCGCGAGGACGAGGGCGAAGAAGTGCACGAGGTCGGCGAGCGTGCCGACGAAGATGATCGCGACCCCGGCGTAGACGCACAGCCCGGCGCGCAAGCGCAGCCGCCACGGCGGACGCAGGGTGGCGCTGGCGACCGCGACCGCGGCGAGCGCGCCGCCGGAGAAGCCGACGTCGAGGCTGCCCGCGACCCGTTCCGCCCATTCCCAGCCGGAGTTGCGGCTCAGCGCCAGGAACTGGACCGCCACCAGGACACTGACGAACTGGCCGCCGATGGTGACGGCCATCGCCCGCCGGGTGCCGAGCCGCCATTCCGCGAACCCGGCGAACAACGCGAAGCTGAGCACCATCGGCAGGTAGTACAGCGGGACGACCGCGAACAGCGGTCCGGTGAACAAGGTCCACCACCGGCCTGATTCGAGCGACGGCAGCCCATACGCGATGTACGGATACACCGCGCGGTCCTCGGCGGCCGACCAGAGCGCGCCCGTGGCCAAGGCGAGCGCGAGCATGGTCAGCGTGACGAGGCTGGTGAAAGGCAGCCGGTTCCTCAGCACCGTGGCGATCTTGTGCGTCCGGCCCGGCGCGGCCGTCCCGCTTCCCCCTTTTGGCATGGAACTCAAACTAGGTCCGGGAGCCGCTCGGACACATCCGGCACGGGACCCATTTTTCCCTTAGGGGAGTGCTACTCGCGACGGATGCTCTCACCCATCTTGAGGACGACATCTCTGGCTATCGCGCCGGGGATCTCCTGGTCCGCCAGTACCAGGAGGACGTGGTAGCGGCCTGATCCCGGCAGCGCGCGCAGCGGGAGGGCGATCGCGGTGATCGCGACCGACGGGGCGGGGCACGGACCGTCCGGATCGGGAACGACGGTGGTGGTCACGGCGGTGGCGGTCGTCCCGCCGTCCAGGACCGGCAGCGGGCCGGTTTCGCCGACCTCCGCCTTCGGGGAGCGTCCGTACGCCGCTTCGGCCCAGCGCAGCGTCGTTTCCTCGGCGGCCTGGGCGAGGCCGCCGACTTCGCCCTCGTCGATGGTGGTGAAGCCCGCCGTCGCTCGTGCCGAGAGATCGGTGCTGGGGCAGAAGGCGCGGCGGAACCGCGCGACCCCCTGCAGGGTGACGAGGTCGCCGGCCGGGGTCTCGTAGCCGATGGCGACGTCGGGCTCTTCGAGCTTCCAATCGGGCGGGACGTCGTAGACGAACGGGTGATCGTCGGACACCACCGGTTGCCAGCCCGCGATCACGGGCCGGATCCGCGTGGCGGGTGCCGGATCGGGCAGGACGAGTTCGTGGGCGGACGGCGGTGGAGGCGCGGTTTTGGCCTGGTAGGTGGCCGTCGTGCCGACGGCGAGGACGACGGCCAGCCCGAGGACACCCAGCGTCGGCCTGAGGCGGAGGCGACGGCGCGGCGGGTCGGCGTCCCGGACGACGGGGAGCGGCCTCGTCTGTTCGGCTTCGGTTTCGAGCGGCTGCCCGGTGAGCGGATCGACGAACCACGGCCGAGGTTCGTCGATCCGCCCACCGGGGCCGGTCATTGCTGCGGCCTCAAACTCGCGAGGATCTTCTGTGCGTCCGCCTCGGGCAGCGCGTCCGGCGTGCCCTGGTCGATGGCCATGACGAAGCAGATGGTCTGGTCGCCGGACTTGAACGCGGCCGAAGTGACCTTCACGCTCGGCGCCCGGCAGTCCTCGGTTTCGGCGGGGATGAACGTCCCGGTCGAGCTGACCGCCTGGATCGACCCGCTCGCGATGGGGACCTGCGTGATGGCGGGCATCGGGACGTCCTGCTTGCCGGTGGCGGACTGGATCCAGAGCCGCACGGCGCCCCTGGCGGCGTTCTCGACCGGGATCTGGTCCGCGGTGGCGAAGCCGACGACACCGCGGTTCGAGCCGCGGGCATCCGGGCAGGCGCCGAGTTTGTACGTCGACGCCTCGTGGATGACCATCTTGAACTCGCCCTCGTTGTAGCCGACGATCTGGCCCGGCTTGGTCTCCCAGCCCGACGGGGGCAGGTCGTAGGCGGTTTTGTCCTTCACTGACAGGATCCCCTGCCAGCCAGGCGTCGTCGAGGGGACTTTGTTGTCCTTCGGGGCACCACTGCTCGAGGACGGCGGCTTCGAGGCCGAAGTCGACGGGGGCGCCGGCTCGGAGGAAGGCGGCGGCCCGGCCTGAGGCTGCGGCTCTTCGCCGTCACGAAGGACGAAGAAGAGCGTGGCACCGACGGCGATCACCAGAACCAGCGCGCCGAGGCCGATCCACAGCCCCTTGTTGCCCTTCTTCGGCGGCTCCGGCGAGAACCCCTGGTACGTCTGCTGCGGGAACTGCTGGTAACCCGGGTACTGCTGCTGGGCGTACTGGGGCGGATGCTGGGGTGGGTAGCCCTGCTGCGGGGGTTGCTGCCGGTAGGGCTGTTGCGGTTGCTGCTCCGGCCAGCCGTTGCCGCCTGGGTATGCCATGAAGCGAGCTTAGTTAACGTCTCCGAGCACGGCCGCACGTACCGCTGCCAGGTCGGACAGGTCTCCGAGCACGGTGTGCGCGCCCGCGTCGGCCAGTTCCTCCGCGCTGAACTGCCCGGTCGCCACGGCCACCGCGACGGCGCCGTTGTCGAGCGCGGCCCGCACGTCGTCCGGGGTGTCGCCGATGACGACGACCGACGCAGGAGCGAACTCGGTGCCGTGTTTCGCCGAAGCGTGGCCGACGGCGGCGGGCACCAGATCGGGGCGGTGCGTCGAGAGCGAGCCGTAGCCGCCGATCTCGAAGTCCACGTGCTCGTGCAGGTCGAACGCGGTCAGCTTGTGCACGGAGATCTCCGGCAGATTCCCGGTGACCAGAGTCTGGACGACGCCGCCATGCGTCGCGAAGGCGTTCAGCGCGTCCTTCGCGCCCGGGAGCGCCCGGCCGCTCGAAGCCAGCGTTGGGGCGTGGCTTTCGGAGACCGCGATCAGCGCGAGCCAGAGCTTGCGCACGTTCTCCTCGGTGGGCTCGACGCCGTGCGAGGTCAGGATGTCCGCGCTGATGGCGCGTTCGGTGCGGCCGCCGAAATTCGGCAACGCCCGCAGCTCGACGCCCGCGACCTCGGCGAGCGCGGTCGTGTACCAGGCGGCGCCGATGCCGCGCAGGTCCACGAGGGTCTGGTCGATGTCCCACAGCACGAGCCGGTGCGGAGTAGTCACGCGGTCGACGGTACCGGTGAGCTTATTCAACGTCTGTTGACTTCCGTGGGCGGTGCGCCTACCTTGGCAGTTAATTCAACAGCTGACGAATAAATGGAGAACGGTCATGTCGAACCGTCGCCCCGCCGGGGCCTTCGCCTTACTCGCCGCGGTGGCCGGTGCGCTGGTCGCCGTCGTGCTCGGCTTTCTCACCTTCGGCGCGCAGGCCACCGTCGCGCCCGACGGGCTGCCCATCGCCGTCGCCGCACCCCCCGGCCCGCTCGAGGCGGCCGCGAAGGGGATCGCGTCCCATGGTGGCGGCCAGGTCTCGTGGCGGGTGACCACGCCAGAGGAGGGGCGAAAACTGTTGGCGGACAAGGAGGTCTACGGCGTTCTCGAACTGCCGTCGACGGTCGTGGTCTCCGGCGCGGTGAACCCGTCCGGAACACAGATCGCGCAACAGGCGCTGACCGGTGCCGCGCAGGCACTCGGCGGGACGCCGAAGGTCGAAACGCTCTATCCCGCGAGCGCGGCGGGCAGGGTCGCGCCGCTCGCGTTGAGCGCGCTCGCGTGGGTCGGCTGCCTCGCCGCGGGCGCGGTGCTGATCCTGGCCGGACGGCGGATCGGCCGGGACGCGGGAGCCGCCGCGCGCTTCACGCAGATCGTTTCGGCGGGCGTGCTGGTCACCGGGGTGCTGGCCGGATTCCTGAAGCTGTGGGACTCCGCGCTCCCGCTCGGCTGGGACGTCCTCGGCTTCCTTTTCCTGACCTCGACCGGGTTCGCCGCCCTGCAGACCGGGCTGCTGCGACTGCTCGGCGTACGGGCGATGGCGATCCTCGGCCCGCTGTACCTGGTCGCGCCCGCCGTCGCGGGTCAGGTGCCGGAGCTGCTGAATCCCGCGTACCGCGCGGTGCTGTGGTCCTGGACGCCGTTCCGGTTCGCCGCGGAAGGGCTCCGGAGCCTGCTGCAGGGTGTGCCCGGCGCGCCGGACGTCGCGACCGGGGTGTGGGTGCTCGGCGGACTGCTCGCGGCGGGGCTGGTGCTCGCGCTGTGGCCGGGCCGGTCAGCCCTCCAGAAGGCTGAAGCGGACACGCCGGACCGGGTTGTCCAGGTTGGTGTCCACTAGGCAGACCGACTGCCAGGTGCCCAGCGTCATCGCCCCGCCGAGCACCGGGATCGTCGCGAACGGCGGCAGCAGTGCGGGCAGGACGTGGTCACGGCCGTGACCGGGACTGCCGTGCCGGTGCCGCCAGCGGTCGTCGCGGGGGAGCAGGTCGTCGAGCGCCGCCAGCAGGTCGTCGTCGCTGCCGGCGCCAGTCTCGAGGATCGCCAGCCCGGACGTCGCGTGCGGGACGAAGACGTGCAGGATCCCGTCCTCGGCGTCCGCGTCGCGCAGGAAGGCCTCGGCGTCCCTGGTCAGGTCGTGCACCACGGCCACGCTGCCGGTACGCACCTCGATCTCCGTGGAATACATGCTCTTCACGGTAGTGCCCCGTAGCGCGCCACGTAGTGCCAGACGCGTTTGAGGGCCTGCTGGTCGACGTCGCGGGCTTCGCCGAGGACTCGCGGGTCGAGGTAGCCGTCTTCGGCCAGTGCCAGGCCGAGTTCGACGAATCCGGGACCGCGGTACCTGGGGTGCTGTTCGAGTTCTTCTGTGGACAGGCGGAATCCGGGATGCCACTCGACCGGGCAACCGAGTCTCGCCGCGGCCTTTTCGACGTCGGTGCCGCGGTGGCTCGGGTCGAGAACGAGGGCTTCGACGTCCGTCGTGAGATCGACCGGGCCGTGGACGTGGGCCTCGATGTAGTCGTCGAGAAGATCGGTATCGGCCTGCTCCGCCAGCGCGATCAGCGCGGAAACCCTGGTGCCGCAGCCGAAATCCGCCGGGTTCAGCACGCTGTCCGGGTAGCAGAACGTCGTCCGCGCGGCCGTGTGCGCGGCCATCCGGAAATGGGCGGAGCCGAATCTCGGCGCGCCCCCGACCGCGCGGCGGCGGAAGTTCAAGGCGCCGTACTTCGGTCGTTCGGCGGCGGCCGCGTCGTCGTAGGCGCCGCCGAACATCCGGCTCTCCCAGTGCCAGCGATCTCCGCCGGGATACGCGGTGAGTCCTCCGTTGCTCGTCCCGGTTTCGAACTGGTTACGGTAGAACCCGTCCTCCGCCATCGCCGCCAGCAGCGGGCGTCCGTCCACTGTGGACCTGTCCGGATGGAAATGCAGTGTCACCGGCAGTCCGGCCTCGTGCCCGCCGCGTACTTTCGCCGCGACGTACGCAAGTGCCCGCTGGTTCATCAGCCGAGTATCAGGCGTGCCGCCGGGCGAGGGCGACCAGATATCGGACCGGCTCGCCGGTCGGGTTCACGTAGGCGCACGGTTTGGGGGTGCCGAGCTGGAGGCAGTCGCCGGCGTCGAGTTCGTGTTCGACGTCGCCCTCGCGGAAGCGCAGATGCCCGTCGAGCACCCAGATCTGGTGATGGGTCAGCGCATAGGTGTGCGCGGGGAAGGCGACCTCGGCGCCGGCGGGCAGCACGACCTCGACCAGTTCCAGTGGCCCGCCGAGCGTGGGTGAGACCGCGCGGCGCACGTACCCGGTGTCGGGATCGGTCCAAGTCGGCTGATCGGCGGCGCGCACGACGCGCCGGTCGCCGTGTTCGGCGCGGGCGATCAGCTCGGACAACGTCATCCCGAGGGCGGCGGAAAGCCTGCTGAGCAGGACCGCCGTCGGCTGCGCCTCGCCCCGTTCGATCTTGCCGATCATCGCCCTGGACACGCCCGAGGACTCGGCGAGGGCGTTGGCCGAAAGGTTCTGGTCGAGTCTCGCGGACTGGAGCGTCGCGGCGAGCGACGCGGACAAGGGATCCGACATGCTGCCCACTATAGTGGCAGCCTCGGTTACTATGGTCGCCATGGTGATCAGGGAAGCGACGGAAGCCGACGCGACGGCGTGTGCGGAGATCTACGCGCCGTATGTCACCGACACGGTGATCTCGTTCGAGACCGAGCCGCCCAAGCCGGACGAGATGGCCGAGCGCATCGCCAAGGCACAGCGCTCACACGCATGGCTTGTGCTCGAAGACGACGAAGGCCGCGTCGCCGGCTACGCCTACGGAGGCCCCTTCAGTGGTCGGCCTTCTTATCGATGGTCATGTGAGGTCAGCATCTATCTGGAGCTCGGCCGCCGGAGGACGGGTGGCGGCCGCGCGCTCTATCAGGCGCTGCTGGACAAGCTGGCGTCGCGCGGATTCCGGAACTTCTGCGCGGGAATGGTGCTGCCGAACGACGCGAGCGCCGGGCTGCATCGCGCGCTGGGCTTCGAGCCGGTGGGGACGTACCGGCGGATCGGGTACAAGCACGGCGCCTGGCGGGATGTCGCGTGGGTCCAGTTGTGCCTGCCGGAGGTGGACGGCGTTCCGGTGGAGCCTCGCTAGGCCGGATCCGCCGTGAGTTCCGTTTCCAATCACGCGAGTTCGCCGTCCAATCACGCGAGTTCGCCCTTCAGTCACGCGAGTTCGCCTTAAGATCACGCGCCGACCAGGGGATCCTCCGCGTGGCCGCGAATTCGCCGACAGGCCCGTGCGACGCGGCGAAAGCGCCCTTCACCGCACGAGATGCGGGAAAAGTCCCCTTCAGACCGCCCTTAGGACTCCAGATACCGCAGCACGGCGAGAACCCGCCGGTTGTCCCCTTCGGACTGGGGCAGCGCCAGCTTCCCGAAGATGCTCGACACGTACTTCTCCACCGAGCCCGCCGACAGGAACAGCGCCGCCGCGATGGCCGAGTTCGACCGGCCTTCGGCCATCAAGCCCAGTACCTCACGCTCCCGCGGTGTCAACCCGGCGAGCGCGTCCGTCTTCCGGGTGGCGGTGAACAGCTGGCTGACCACTTCTGGGTCGAGAACGGTCTCGCCGTCGGCCACCCGCCGGAGCGCGTCGAGGAAGTCCGACACCTCCGCGACGCGGTCCTTCAGCAGATAGCCGACACCGCCCGCGCGGTCCGCCAGGAGCTCCGTCGCGTACTGCGTCTCGACGTACTGCGAGAACAGCAGAATCGCGCATCCCGGCAGTTCCGCGCGCAGCGCGATGGACGCGCGCAGCCCTTCGTCGGTGTGCGTCGGCGGCATTCGGATATCCACAATGGACACATCGGGGCGGTGTTCGCGCACCGCCGCGCACAGGCTGTCCCCGTCGGCGACGGCCGCGACGACCTCGTGCCCCCGAAGGTTCAGCAGTTCGACGAGCCCCGCCCGGAGGATGGCCGAATCCTCCGCGATCACGACGCGCACGCCGCCCCCTATTTCCGTATCGGTATATCCGCGCTGATCACCGTAGGCCCTCCCGGAGGGCTGTCGATGTCGAGCCCGCCGTCCACCGTCGCGAGCCGCTCGGCGATCCCGGCGAGCCCTCCGCCGCGTACCGGCCGGGCCCCGCCTTCGCCGGCGTCGCGCACCACGAGCCGCAGGTCTTCGCCGACGATACCCACGTCGACCTCGATCGCGGAGGAAGTGTGCTTCGCGGCATTCGTCAGCAGCTCGGCCACGGTGAAGTAGGCGATGGTCTCGATCGACGGCGAAGGCCGGTCCGGCAGGTCCACGGTGATCCGCGCGTCGATGCCCGAACCCGCGGCCAAAGTGGACAGAGCGACGTCGAGGCCCGCGTCGAGCGCGGCGGGATGGATGCCCCTGGCGAGGTCGCGCAGCTCGATCAGAGCCTGTTTCGCGTTGGCGTGCGCGGCCGTGACGAGGGCGGTGACCTGCTCGATGTCGCCGCCGCCTGCCAGCTCGTCCTTCGCGATGCCGAGCTTCATCGCCAGCGCGACCAGCTGGGCCTGCGCGCCGTCGTGCAGGTCGCGTTCGATCCGGCGCAGCCGCCGCGTCGCGTCGTCGACCGCGGTCGCGCGGCTGCGTTCGAGATCGCGCACGCGTTGGGAGAGGTCCTCGGCCCCCAGGACTCCGCGCACCAGCAGACGGTCGAATTCGGTGAGACCGTGGACCACCCACGGCATCGCCAGCAGGACGGCCAGCCCGGTGACGGCGAGCGGCAGGGTGAGGGGCCAGGTGTCGACGCGGAGGTCGAACGTCGGCATGGCCTCGCCGTTCAGGGTGAACCAGAACAGCGGATAGCTCAGCGTGCTCACGGCGTAGACGAAGAGGGACGCGACCAGGAAGAACTCGATCAACGACAGCGGCAGCCGGATCAGCAGGTAGGCGATCGAGCGCCAGCCGAGCGGATCCCCGAGCCGTCCTTTCACGCCGTTCCAGAGCCCTGGCCGCGGTTCGGGCCGGGCGGGCGGGGTGACCGTCGTCCCGAGCAGGACGCGCGCCAGGCCGACGTGGGCGATGCCGATCAGCCGCGCGCCAGCCAGGACACCGATGAGCACCGGCAGCCCGATGGTGAGCAGACTCAGGCCGAAGCCGAGGAGCAGCCCCACGACCACGAGCACCACGAACGCCAGTGTCAGCGGCGCGCCGATGATCACCCACACCAGCTCGGCCCAGTACGCGCGGCTCAGCTGTGCGCTGAGGACGCGTCGAGGCAGGGCGAGGTGGGTGGTCACGGCTTCAGCCTGCCGTGGCCACCCACCTCGTGCCCATGGGGTTTTCCGTAATCTTCGGCGACCTGTGCCGCTAGTCCTCGCGGGTCTCGTCCGCCTGCGCCCGCTGGGACGCCTCGCGCATCTCGATGACGTCCGTCAGCCAGTCGCCGGTCTCGCGGGCGATGTCCCGGATCGCGCCGGTGATGATCGTCGCGATGTTGCCGATATGGGTGGCCGCGGACTCGGTGACCTCTTGGACCACGTCCTTGGTGCTTTCGAACTGACCGACCATGTCAGACACCTTAAGCCGCTCGGAGGGTCTTGTCGCTCTCCACGGTAGCCGGTGTGCGGGGCTCACCGTTCCACGGAAGGGCCAGTTTCACGATCTTCTTGGCCACCGAGAACAGCTGCTTGCGCAGGGGGCCGGTGTTGTACGGCAGGCCGTACTTCTCGCAGATCGCCCGCACCTCGCCCGCGATCTCCGGGTAGCGGCGCGCCGGGATGTCCGGGAACAGGTGGTGCTCGATCTGGTGCGAGAGGTTCCCGGTCATGATGTGGAAGAGCTTGCCGCCGGTGATGTTCGCCGAGCCGAGGATCTGCCGCAGGTACCACTGGCCCCGCGACTCGTTCTCGGTCTCCTCCTCGGTGAAGCTCTCGACCTCGGCGGGGAAGTGCCCGCAGAAGATGATCGAGAACGCCCACAGGTTGCGGGTCAGGTTCGCGGTGGCGTTGCCAAGGAGGGTCAGCGGCGCGAGCGGACCGGTCAGCAGCGGGAACAGCACGTAGTCCTTGCCGACCTGGCGACCTGCCTTCTTGAGCATCTTCAGGCCGACCTCCTTGTTGTCCGACCACTTGCGCTCGCCCTTGACGACGCGGTCGAACTCGAGGTCGTGCAGCATGACGCCCCACTGGAAGAACAGTGCGAGCAGCGTCGCGTACACCGGGTTGCCCAGGTAGTACGGATGCCATTTCTGCGCGGTGTCCATCCGCAGGACGCCGTAACCGATGTCGCGGTCCTTGTCGAGGATGTTCGTGTACGTGTGGTGGATGTAGTTGTGAGAGTGGCGCCAGTTCTCCGACGGCGCGACGGTGTCCCATTCGAACTTCTGCGAGCTCAGCGCCGGGTCGCGCGTCCAGTCGTACTGGCCGTGCATGACGTTGTGGCCGATTTCCATGTTGTCGAGGATCTTCGCCACGGAGAGCGCGGTCACCCCGGCGACCCACGCCGGCGGGAAGAACCCGGCGAACAGCAGCCCGCGGCCGGCGACCTCGAGCGCGCGCTGGGTCTTGATGACGTTGTGGATGTAGTCGACGTCGGCCTGGCCGAGATCGGCGACGATCCGCTGCCGGATCTCGTCCAGTTCGCGGCCGAACGCCTCGACCTGGGCGGGGGTGAGCTTGTCCTGCAAGCCGGTCATCACGGGCTCCTTTCTAAGCGTTGATCTCGACGTCCCCGACCGGGACGGAGATGCAGAGCTGGATTTCTTCGTTCTCTTCGCTCGAGGTCTCGCCGGTCTTCGCGTTGCGCACACAGCCGGAGGTCTTGATCTGCGTGCAGGAGAAGCAGATGCCCATCCGGCAGCCGTGTTCCGGGCTGAGCCCCGCCTCTTCGGCCTGCTCCAGCAACGGTTTCCCGGAGTTGGCGAACTCGCGGCCGCTGCGCGCGAACCGCACCTGCCCTTCGGCGTTCTCGGTGTCGAAGGTGAGCGCGGGCGGCGTGAACTCTTCGGTGTGCAGATGTGCGCCCAGCCCGTCGGCCTCGAAGACTTCGCGGACGGAGTCCATCAATGGCTTCGGCCCGCAAAGGAAGGTTTCGGCGTCGGGGTACCACGGCGCGGCCTCGGCGAGGTGCTCCTTCGAGAAGAACCCGTGCAGGTCGCCGCCGGTCTTGGCGTGAGTGAACGCGTGTACCACCCGCAGTCCGGGCAGGCGGCGCGCGAGGTCGGCGAGCTCGGCGCGGTAGAGCGCGTCCTCGGCGCCGTTGGAGTAGTGCAGGAACGCGAGATCGCCCTCGTACTTCTCGTCCGCCAGCGTGCGCAGCATGGACAGGACGGGGGTGATCCCGCTTCCGCCGCTCAGCAGCAGGATCCGGCGGGGCCTCGGCGATGGCAGGGTGAATCCACCGTCCGGAGTGGACAGTCCGAGCACCGAACCGATGGTGACCGTGCGGTTCAGATGGCGCGAGACGAGCCCTTGCGGGTCGGCCTTGATGGTCAGTTCCAGTGATCCGTCGTGCTCCGAACCGGCAGGTGAGTAGCAGCGGGTCCGGCGGACGCCGTCGATCTCGACGGTCACCCGCACGTACTGGCCCGCGAGATGTCCCCGCCAGGCGCGGCTCGGCCGGATGGTCAGCGTGACCGTGTCGGGTGTCTGCCGCCGGACGTCGGTGACCAGGCCGCGGATCTCCCGGCGGACCAGCATCGGATCGACGAGTTCGAGGTAGCGGTCCATGCCATGGGGCGTGAGCAGGGCCTCGGCCAGCGAGGCCAGCCGCCTGGCCCTGCGCGGTACCAGTGCCGTCATCACTTCTCCCAAATTCAGTGAACGCTTGTACACTCAATAGTGAAGTGGCGATGGTCGCGCTTGTCAACGCGAGAGGAGGGCGATGTGACGTGAGTGATACCGCGGAGGCGATTACGCTGTCCGTCGTGACAACGGAGCCCGTTTCCCGGCAGGAGCGCAAACAGCGCACACGGCAGGCGCTGCTGGACGCCGCCCTGGACCTGGTGGCGGAACGAGGGTTCTCCGGGCTCAGTCTGCGCGAGGTGGCGAAGCAGGCCGGGATCGTGCCGACGGCGTTCTACCGTCATTTCGCGTCGATGGACGAACTGGGCGTGGCGCTCGTCGAGGAGTCGATGCGGACCCTGCGCACCATGATCCGTTCGGCACGCACCAAGCCTGCCGCCTACAACGACATGATCAGGACGTCCGTGCGCATCCTGCGCGAGCACGTACGCGCGCACGAGGACCACTTCCATTTCCTGACCAGGGAGCGGTACGGCGGCACGGGGCCGGTCCGGCAGGCGATCGCGTTCGAACTCAAGCTCTTCGTCAGCGAGCTCGCCGTCGACCTCGCGCGGTTCGACAATCTCCGCGAATGGAGTACCGAAGACCTCCATCTGCTCGCCGACCTGATCGTGACGACCATGCTCACGACGGTGCTGGAACTGCTCGAGGCGCCTTCGCGTGACGACGAGATCGGGCGCACGGCCGAACGGCGGTTGCGGCTGATCTTTCTGGGCGTGCCGAACTGGCGCAGCGTTCCGTGATGCGGAAAGCGCTGCCCCGCAAGGCGGGCTGAAAGCGTCCTTCACCGCATGTCACGCGGTGAAGGGCGCTTTCGTCGCATCTGATGCGGTGAAAGTCCCCTTCACCCGCCTGCTGCGGTTGATCTCACGGACTCGATGATCGCCACGTTCGCCGCAGGCACCAGCGGCCGAACCCCCTATGACGTCGCGCACCTGGATCGATGGCTGGATCGATCGTGATGAGCGATGTCACGGAAAGATGCCGCCCGGATACGTTCAGCCAGGAAAGTTGTCGGCCGGGCGTGGTAAGAAGTGCGGGTTCGTGTGGTCCTCTCCAGCGAGGAGGTCGCCTGTGGCGGCAGAGAACGAGCAGCTCACGGTCGGTGTGGTCCGGGAAACCGGACAAGGCGAACGCCGTATCGCGCTGGTACCGAAACTCATCGAGCGCGTTTCCGGACGCGGACTGCGGGTGGTGGTCGAGCCCGGCGCGGGCGCCGGCGCGCTGCTCGCCGACGAGACCTTCGAGCAGGCGGGAGCGGTGATCGGCGATCCGTGGGATGCCGACATCGTGGTGAAGGTGGCGCCTCCGAGCGCGGCCGAAGTCGCGAAGCTCAAGCAGGGCACCATTCTCATCGGCTTCCTGAATCCGAGGGGTGATCCCGACGGGATAGCGGCACTCGAAGCGGCGGGCGTCCGCGCCTTCGCCGTCGAGGCGATCCCGCGGATCTCCCGCGCGCAGGCGATGGACGCGTTGTCGTCGCAGAGCAGCGTCGCGGGCTATCGCGCGGTCTTGCTGGCCGCGGAGAAACTCACCCGCTTCTTCCCGATGCTCACCACCGCCGCCGGGACGGTGCCTCCGGCGAAGGTGCTCGTGCTCGGCGCCGGTGTCGCCGGGTTGCAGGCCTTGGCGACGGCGAAACGGCTCGGCGCGCAGACGACCGGGTACGACGTCCGGCCGGAGGTCGGCGAGCAGGTGAAGTCGCTCGGCGCGAAATTCCTCGACCTCGGCATCGAGGCGGTCGGTGAAGGCGGGTACGCCCGCGAGCTGACCGACGAGGAAAAGGCCGAGCAGCAACGCAGGCTCACCGAGGCGATCACGAGGTTCGACGTCGTGATCACCACCGCGCTCGTCCCCGGCCGCCGGGCGCCGGTCCTCGTCACCGCCGACGCGGTGAAGGGGATGCCCGCGGGCGGTGTCGTGGTCGACCTCGCCGGAGAGTCCGGCGGCAACTGCGAACTGACGAAACCGGGCGAGGAGGTCGTCGAGCACGACGTCACCATCTGCTCACCGCTCAACCTCGCCGCGGAGATGCCCGCGCATTCCAGCGAGCTCTACGCGCGCAACGTCACCGAGTTGCTCGAACTGCTCGTCGACAAGGAAGGCAAGCTCGCGCTCGACTTCTCCGACGAGATCGTCGCCGGGGCCTGCGTGGCCGGAAAAGAAGAAGGAGGCGAGTGATGCTCGTAGGCAGTTTGGCGATCCTCGTACTCGCCGGATTCGTGGGTTTCACGGTCATCTCCAAGGTGCCCAACACGTTGCACACCCCGCTCATGTCGGGCACCAACGCGATCCACGGCATCGTCCTGCTGGGCGGGCTGATCGTGCTCGGCCTCGGGGTCGACGGCGTACTGAACAAGATCCTGCTGGTGATCGCGATCGCCTTCGGCACGATCAACGTGGTCGGCGGCTTCCTCGTCACCGACCGGATGCTCTCGATGTTCAAGGCGAAGAAGCCGGAAGACGGTGGTGACAAGTGACGACCTTCATCGCCGTCCTCTACATCATTTCCTTCGCGCTGTTCATCTACGGCCTCATGGGCCTGACCGGTCCGCGCACCGCGGTGCGCGGCAACTGGATCGCCGCGGTCGGCATGGGTATCGCGGTGATCGCGACACTGCTGACGCCGGGCATGAGCAACTGGCTGCTCATCGCGCTCGGCGTCGCGATCGGTGTCGTCGTCGGCGTGCCGTCCGCGCGCAAGGTGAAGATGACCGCGATGCCGCAGATGGTGGCGCTGTTCAACGGCGTCGGCGGCGGAGCGGTCGCGCTCATCGCGTGGGTCGAGTTCCGCACCACCGAGGGCTACGCGCACGAGCCCGCGTATGTCGCGATCGCGTCGTTGTTCGCCGCGATCGTCGGTTCGGTGTCCTTCTGGGGATCGAACATCGCCTTCGGGAAACTGCAGGAACTCATCTCCGGCCGCCCGATCACCCTGGGCAAACTGCAGCAACCGGTGAACGCCCTGGTGCTGATCGCCGCGATCGTGCTCGCGGTCGTCATCGCAGTCGGCGGTGACGCCGAACTGCTGATGATCGGCCTGCTGGTCGCGGCGGGCGTGCTCGGCGTGGTGGTCGTGCTGCCGATCGGCGGCGCGGACATGCCGGTCGTCATCTCGTTGCTGAACGCGCTCACCGGATTGTCGGCCGCGGCCATGGGGCTCGCGCTCGACAACACCGCGCTGATCGTGGCGGGCATGATCGTCGGCGCCTCGGGCTCGATCCTGACGAACCTGATGGCGAAGGCGATGAACCGGTCGATCCCGGCCATCGTCGCCGGCGGGTTCGGCGGCGGCACGGCGGTCGCGAGCGGCGGATCCGGCGAGGTCCGGCCGGTCCGCAGCACCAGCGCGTCCGACACCGCGATCCAGATGGCGTACGCCAACAAGGTCGTGGTCGTGCCCGGCTACGGCATGGCCGTCGCGCAGGCGCAGCACGTGGTCCGCGAGATGGCGAAACTGCTGGAGGCCAAGGGGATCACGGTCGCGTACGCCATCCACCCGGTGGCGGGCCGGATGCCGGGGCATATGAACGTGCTCCTCGCCGAGGCCGACGTCCCGTACGAGCAGCTCAAGGAGATGGACGAGATCAACTCCGAGTTCGCCCAGACCGACGTCGCGCTGGTGATCGGCGCGAACGACGTCACGAACCCGGCCGCGGAGACCGATCCGGGCTCGCCCATCTACGGGATGCCGATCCTCAAGGTGAACCACAGCCGGTCGGTGATCGTGCTCAAACGCGGCATGAGCTCGGGCTTCGCCGGTATCGACAACGAGCTCTTCTACGATGCGAAGACCAGCATGCTCTTCGGCGACGCCAAATCGTCGGTGGGCGAGATCGTGGAGGAACTCAAAGCACTGTGACCGGTCCCTCGGAAGTCGTCGCCTCGTTCGACGACCCGGCCGACAACCTCGCGTTCGACGAAGCCCTCCTGCGTGCCGCACCGGAGGCGCCGGTCCTGTGGATCTGGCGCAACACCGACTGTGTGGTCGTGGGGCGGGGGCAGAAGATCGAACGCGAGGTCAAGGCCGACGTCTGCGCGAGCGACGGCGTCCCGGTGCTGCGCCGGGCCAGCGGCGGCGGCACCGTGTTCCATGATCCCGGCAATCTCAACATCACGCTCGTCCTGCCGGGGCTCGGTTTGTCGGAGAAATCCGTCAGACCGTTGGAAGCGCTCGGGGAACTGATGACCGCGACGGTGGCCGAACTCGGGCTGCCGTCGCGGCTCGGTGATCGAGGCCTGTTCGTCGGTGACGCGAAGCTGTGCGGTTTCGCCGTGTTCCGGACGAGAACGGGCTTGCTCGCGCATTCCACGTTGCTCGTCTCGACCGCGGCGGAACGGGTCGGCCGGTATCTCACTTCGGCACCCGCGGATCCCCGTCCGCTCGACTCGCATCGGAGCCCGGTCGCGTCGCTCGCCGAGCATGGCCTGCGCAAAGGTGTTGCCGAAGTCACGGCCGCGGTCCGCGTGGCGGCGGCCGCGCGACTGGGTGAACTCACCACCCGGAAGCCCTCGGCCGCGGAGCTGGAGCAGCACCGCTCGCTCCAGCACACGCGGTACCACTACCAGGAATGGCATGCCAAGGGTGCGCAGAGAAAAGAATCGTGAGTGATTCGGACCCGAATCACTCACGACACAAAAGGGCCCCATTCGCCACTGTGCGAAGGGGGCCCTTTTGTTTATCGACTACTACTTTTCCGTGGCCGAGAAGGTCACGACGGGCACCTTGCGGGCGGCGCGCGTGGTCTTCTTCGGCTCGGCGGCCTTCTTCGCCGGAGCCTTGGCGGCGGCCTTCGGCGCGGCCTTGGCAGCCGTCGTCTTCGCGGCGGCTGCCTTCGGAGCGGCCTTCGCCGCCGTCGCCTTGGCAGTGGCCTTCGGCGCCGCCTTGGCCGTGGTCTTGGTCGCGGCGGCGGTCTTCGCGCGACCGGCCGGAGCCTTGGCCGCGGTGGTCTTCGCCGCCGTGCCGCGGGCCGACTTCGCCTTGGCGGCAGTGGCTTTCGCCGTGGTCTTGGCCGGAGCCTTTGCCTCCGCCTTGGCGGCGGTGGTCTTCGCGGCGGCGGTCTTGGGAGCGGCCTTGGCAGCGGCGGGCTTGCGGCCCGCGACACCCTTGGCGGCGGGCTTGCGACCCGGCTTCGCGGCCGTCTTCGACTCGGTCTTCGCGGCGGTGGCCGCGGTCTTCGGGGTCGACTTGGCCACGCGCGCGCCCTTGGGCCGCTGCACGACCCGCGGCCGCAGCTTGCGTCCGCCGATCCGGCGGCCGTTCTCCACATACGCACGCAGGATTCCCCGGAGTGCGGTGGCGTTGTCGGCCGAAAGGTCGATGTCGTAAGCGATTCCGTCCAAACCGAAAGCGACCGTTTCTTCGGCCGCCTCGCCGGTCAGATCATCCAATAAATGCACAGCAGTGTTCCTGGCCATGAAAAACCTCCCGCGCTCGATCGTTCTACTGCGTAACCGGCACGGCGAAACCTGACCCGCGGCTGATGACTCACGCAGCGACACGAGGATAGCGGCAGGTTGCGCGAAGCTGCGCGGTGGTGTGCGCTGAATGCATGTCAGCACAGGATTTTGACGTGATCGTGATCGGAGGCGGCCCGGTCGGCGAGGTCGCCGCCGAACGGGCAGCGCGGGGCGGCCTCCGGGTCGCACTCGTCGAACACGAACGCTTCGGCGGCGAATGTTCTTACTGGGCCTGCATTCCGAGCAAGGCGCTGCTGCGGCCGGGCAACCTCCTCGCCGCCGCCAAACGGGTTCCCGGTGTCCCGGTCGGCGACGCGGTCGACCCCGCCGAGGTGTTCGCGCGACGGGACTGGTTCACCGGCAAGGGAGACGACACCGGACAGGTCAAGTGGGCCGAAGGCGTCGGGATCGTCCCGATCCGCGGCCACGGGCGGATCACCGGTGAGCGGGAGATCACTGTCGACGGCGGCGACGTACTGACCGCTCGGCACGCCGTGATCGTCGCCACGGGCAGCGTCCCGCGGACGCCGTCGATCCCCGGGCTGGACACCGTTTCCCCGTGGGGTTCGCGGGAGGCGACTTCGGCGGAGAAGGTTCCGGGCCGCCTCGGCGTACTGGGCGGCGGTGTCGTCGGTGTCGAAATGGCGCAGGCGTTCGCCACGCTCGGTGCCGAGGTCCACCTGATCATCTCGGGCGAACGTCCGTTGCCCCGGCTGCCGGAGTTCGCGGGCGACGCCGTCGTCGCGGGCCTCCGCGAAGCCGGGGTCACCGTGCACACCTGCTCCGGCCTCGACTCCGTGTCCGCTGTGGACGGTGGTAAGGAATTGGCCTTGAAAGGTGGGGAGCGGTTGGTCGTCGACGAGTTGCTCGTCGCCACCGGCCGCCGTCCGGCGACCGACGGACTCGGCGTCGAGACGCTGGGGCTCGAAGCGGGCGCGCCGCTCACGACGGACGACAACGGCCGGGTGTCCGCTGTGGACGGTGGCTGGCTGTTCGCCGTCGGCGACGTGACCGGCCGGGCGCCCCTGACCCATCAGGGCAAATACGCGGCAAGGGCCGCGGGTGACGCGGTGGCCGCGCAGGCCGCGGGCAAGCCCGTCGAGTCCGCCGCGTGGAGCGCGCACAGCGCCACCGCCGATCACCACGCCGTCCCGCAGGTCGTGTTCACCGACCCGGAGGTCGCTTCGGTCGGGCTCGCCGGGCCGGAGGAGGGCAAGCCGCACCGCGTCGTCGACATCGACATCGCGGTGGCCGGTTCGTCACTGCACGCGGACGGTTACACGGGCAAGGCGCGGATCGTCGTCGACACCGAACGCGGTGTCCTGCTCGGCGCGACCTTCGTCGGGCAGGACGTGGCGGAACTGCTGCACGCGGCGACGATCGCGATCGTCGGCGAGGTCCCGCTGTCGAGGCTGTGGCACGCGGTCCCGTCGTTCCCGACGGTCAGCGAGGTATGGCTGCGCCTGCTGGAGGCGTACGGGCTCTAGCCGTTCACGGGCAGTTCGAGCGCGGCCTTCGCGCCGCGAACGAGGCCGGGGTCGTCCGGAGTGGACGGTCCCGGCACCCACACCACCTGGACCAGCCGGACCGATTTCCCGTCCAGGCTGCTCTGGTAGGCGGCGCCTTCGAACACCGGGACATCGCTCTGCCACTGGTTGGTCTCGGTGGCGAGGTCGAGGATGCCGCCCCCGCCCGGGGTGTCGGCGATGGCCTTGAACGCGGTCGCCTGCTGTGTACTCGGGAATTCCACGACGGCGATCGTCACCGCGGCGGACCGGCCGTCGATGGAACTGGCGAAGCTGGCCCGTTTCACCGCGGAGCAACTCGTCTGCTGAAGGCTCGCCTGGACGTCGCCGTACGCGTGCGACGCGCATTTCTGGTCCGCGGCGGACGCCCGCGACGTGAACTGGATGTTCTCCACCGCGCTGCTGCTCGGCGGCGGCGGACTGGTGGCCGGGGTCGGCGGCGGGGGAGTCTGCGTGGACGCGGTGTCGTCACCGCCGGAAGCGACGCTGATGGCCGCGACCAGCAGCACGATCAGCAGGCCGATCGCGGCGACCGGGAGCCATTTCACCGTCTTGGACTGCTGCGACGTCTTCGGGCCGGGCTCGGCGGGAGCGGCTTCCGGTGGCGGGGCCTGCCGGGCGGGCGGAACGGGCTGCGCGGCCACGGCCTGCGGAACGGGCGGAGCGGCTTGCGCCGGTTTGGCGGGCGGAGCGGGCGGGACGGCCGATTTCGTGGGTCTCTTCCCCGGATGCTGCACGGGAACCGTCTGTGCGATCGCGACGAGCGGGTTCTCGCGGATCACCGTCGGCTCGTCGTCGGAGTAGGCGCTGAACCCTTCCCCGAGCAGCATCTCCTCGGGCATCGGCGGCGCGTCCGGGGCGAGCGCGGCGATCAGCTCCCGCGCCTGCTGGACCGAGCGGGGGCGCGGCGCGGTGGCCAGGGAGACCGTCGCGGCGAGCATCGTCGTCGCCGTCGGGTAGAGGACGCGGACCGAGCCGGCGAGATCCGCGGCAGGCTGGTCGACCGTCTCGACGTACGGCCCGACGGCGATGATCGTGCCGATCGGCCCGGCGCCGGGGGCGACGTCCGCGATCTTGTGGGTGCACGCGGCGGACAGCGAGAGCGCGTCCGTGGCCGGGTTGATCGAGGTGTCGCCGTGGACCAGCGGCCAGCCGTCGGCCTTCCACGGCCCGCCGAGCGGGGCTTCGAGTTTCAGCGCCGGATCCGGCAGGTCGACGCCGATGACGATGAGTACACCCTTCGGCATGACCACGACGGCCTCGACGGGCCTGCCGTCGACCGGGCTGGCGCCGATCAGGGCGACCCCGCCCACGACGTTGCTGCCCCGGCCGAGTGAAGCCAGCGCGGCGCGGACGTCCTCGGCCACCCGGGACGGCTGCTGAGCGAGGCGAACGAGTCGCACCGAACCCCTCCCCATCTCGTCGGTCTCGGTGCACAAACTAGCGCCTCCATCCAGCGTAACGAGACGACACGTCGCAGGTAGGCGCGGTGATGTTGCTCCGAAAAGTTGTAATGCGCGTGAGCACCGTCACCCGTCCGGGTGGTACTCGTTGGTAAGTGACAGTTCCCTGCCCCCTGTCACCAGGAGAAACACATGGCCGCATTTCGCCACTGGCGTCGACGTGCAGCGCTCGTCGTCGCCCTGCTAGCCGTCCCGGCCGCGGGGATGGCTCCCGCGCAGGCCGCGGGACCGCTCGCGCCCGTCGCCCCCGGACTCTCCCGGCTGCTCTCGACCGCCACCGGTGCCACAGGAGTGACCGCGCTCGTGCACGCCGGCGACATCGCCACCGCCGAACGCGCCGCCCGCGCGGCCGGGCTCGAGAAGATCACCTCGTTCCGGAAGATCGGCGTCGTCGCCGTCCGGGGCACGGCGGACCAGGTGCGCGCGGTTCGCGGGGCCGCCGGTGTCACCTACGTCGAAGGCAACGAGAAGCTCAAGGCGCACGGCAGCGCCGGCACCACGGCGACGCGAAGCCTCCAGACCCAGACTCAGCTCAAGGACGCCGGTGGCGCTCCCGTGGACGGCAGGGGCGTCTCGGTCGCGATCATCGACACCGGCGTCGACCCGACGCATCCGGCCTTCAAGGGCGCCGACGGCAAGACACGGGTCGTGCGCAACCTCAAGAGCCTCTGCCTGAACGGCACCGCGACGAACTGCATCGTCGACGTCCCGACCTCCGTCGACACCGACACGCTCTCCCTTGGCGGCCACGGCACGCACGTCACCGGCATCGCCGCCGGGAACCGGCTGACCCTGGCCGACGGCACCAAGGTCGGCGGCTCGGCGCCGGGCTCGAAGATCGTTTCGGTCTCGACCGGTGCCGCGCTGCTCGTGCTCGGCACGGACGCGGCGCTGAACTGGGTCCTGGAGAATCACAAGGCGCCCTGTGGCGCGGGCGTCGCGGCATCGGTGTGCCCGCCGATCAAGGTGACCAACAACTCCTACGGCCCGAGTGGTGGCGGCACCTTCGACCCGAACTCGGCGACGGTGAAGCTGCAGCGCGCTCTCGCCGCGGAAGGCGTCGTCACGGTGTGGGCGAACGGGAACGACGGCGGTGACGGTTCGGCGAACCTCTCCAACCCGCCGGGACAGGACCCGACTCCGGGCGTGCTTTCCGCGGCGTCGTTCAACGACCAGGGGACCGGCACCCGCGACGGCACGGTGTCCGACTTCTCCTCGCGCGGCCTCAAGACCGACCAGGCCAGCTGGCCGGACGTCTCGGCGCCGGGGGAGAACATCCTCTCGGCGTGCCGCCCGACGCAGCCGATCTGCACGCAGGGCCTCCAGCCCAAGAACGGCCCGGGACTCCTGGACCTCGGCACCTACAACGTGATCAGCGGGACCTCGATGGCGGCACCGCAGATCACCGGGATCGTCGCGCAGCTGTTCCAGGTCGCGCCGAACGCGAGCCCGGGTGACATCGAGGCCGCGATCAAGGGCACGGCGTACAAGTTCGCCAACGGCTCGCCGTACGTGGCCGCGGGGCCGTACACGTCGAGCTTCGACAAGGGCACCGGCCTGGTGGACACCTTCGCCGCGGCGGAGTCCCTCGGCGCCCAGGGTTAACCCGCCTCAAGTCCGTGAAGGCCCCTTCCCTCGGCTCAGCTGAGGAAACTCGACCTTCACACCTTCCCCAGTACATGAAGGCCCCCTTCCTTGCGCCTAGGTACAGGAAGGGGGCCTTCATGTACTTCAAGGTGGCACGCCCCGCTGCTGACTCGATCACCCGCGTGAGGGATCCCTCCGGCCGTGATCGCGGTGAGGTGGCGGCGACCTTCACGCGAGTCCTGCGTCCCAATCAGGTGCGACTTGTGGTGTTCATGTGGCCAAACAGCACAGTTGGGGTGCACAATGTGCTCACGCGTACCGGGAGGCGGCACGAGCCACCTGACCAGCGCAGCTCGCGAGGTCGTAGGGGAAGACGCCCCTCGTCGAGTAGCGGAGGTCAGCAGTGAGCACCCGTGGCAACACCCGTGGCGTGGTGTACGTCCACTCGTCGCCGTCTGCGGTGTGTCCGCACGTCGAGTGGGCCATTTCGGGCACCTTGGGTGCCCGAGTCGAGTTGAAGTGGACGGCGCAGCCCGCCAGTCCAGGACAGCTCCGCGCCGAATGTGGTTGGCGTGCGCCTTCGGGCACCGGCGGAAAGCTGGCGTCCGCGCTCAAGGCGTGGCCGATGATCCGGTTCGAAGTCACCGAAGAGCCCAGTGCGGGGGTCGACGGAGAGAGGTTCTGTTTCGCTCCGGGCCTCGGCCTGTGGCACGGCAGGACCAGTGCCAACGGCGACATCGTCGTGGGCGAGGACCAGTTGCGTGCCTTGGTGAGCAAGGTCCGCACCGGCGAATCGCTGGCGCACAAGCTCGACGAGCTCCTCGCCGCCAACTGGGACGAAGCGCTCGAACCGTACCGGCACGCCGGCGACGGCGCCCCGGTCAC
The DNA here is from genome assembly GCF_042797905.1 of Amycolatopsis sp. NPDC057786. Lineage (NCBI taxonomy): Bacteria > Bacillati > Actinomycetota > Actinomycetes > Pseudonocardiales > Pseudonocardiaceae > Amycolatopsis > Amycolatopsis sp. NPDC057786. The sequence goes on along the minus strand of NZ_JBHVKW010000032.1, from coordinate 41,586 downwards.
CTGGCTGCACCAAGTCGGGTAGACGCCGGTGATGACGGAAGAGGCGGGCGGCTAACCTTTCAGGGTGACCGCCCAGCCTCGCCCCCTCTCTCGTCAGCGGTGGCTGATCCCCGTTCTCGTGGTCGTGATCTCCTTGACCGTCGGCGTGGGATTGCTGGCACGTGATCTCTACACGCGCCCGGAGGCCGCGCCCACCGAGCCGGTCGTGAGCGAGTCGCCGACGTCGGTCGCCCCGGAGCAGCAGCCAGGCTCGCCCGTCGTCGAGGTGACTCCGGACGTCTTCACCCATCCGCAGTACCAGAGCGTCCGGCAGGTGCTGCAGGGGTATTTCGACTCCATCAACGACCGCGACTATCCGAAGTGGACATCGGTGGTCACCCGCGAGCGGGCCAAGACCAAGACCGCGGCGGAGTGGAAGAAGGACTATCAGTCCACTCGGGACGGCAGCATCCTCGTCTACCGCATCGAGCCGAGCACGCCGACCACGCTCCGGGTGCTCGTCGCGTTCACCAGCACGCAGGACGTCGAGGACGCGCCGCTGTATCTGCCGGAGGGGTGCATCCGCTGGCGGCTGGTGCTGCCGCTGAGGCTGGAGAGCGGATTGTGGCGCGTCGACACGACCGACGGCGGCACCACCCCCGAACACGAAAGATGCTGAAGTAAGGGACGACATGGTCCCCGAGGCTGACGCGGGCCGGCGCCGGGCGGAATAGAGTCGCGGGCATGGCAATTGATCAGCCGGCCCTGCTGACCGACGCCTCAAGGGGGCTCACCAGCGAAGAGGTCGCCCAGCGGGTGGCCGCGGGCCAGACCAACACGGTCTCGACGAAGACCAGCCGGACGACCGGCGAGATCATCCGGGCGAACGTCCTCACCCGGATCAACGCGATCTACGGCGTCCTGTTCGTGCTCATCCTGTCGACCGGATACTTCATCGACGGGTTGTTCGGCGGGCTGATCATCGTCAACAGCGCGGTCGGCATCATCCAGGAACTCCGGGCGAAACGGACACTGGAACGGCTCGCGATCGTCGGGCAGGCGAAGCCGACGGTCCGCCGAGACGGTCAGAGCACCGAGATCGCCCCGGAAGACGTCGTGCTCGGGGACCTCGTCGAACTGGGACCCGGCGACAAGATCGTCGTCGACGGCCCGACGCTGACGGCCGACGCGCTGGAGGTCGACGAATCCCTGCTGACCGGTGAATCCGATCCGGTGGTCAAACAGCCCGGCGACAAGGTGCTGTCCGGCAGCTTCGTCGTCGCGGGGAGCGGCACCTATCGCGCGGACATCATCGGTGACGAGTCCTACGCGGCGAAGCTGGCCGCGGAGGCCAGCAAGTTCACCCTGGTGAAGTCGGAACTGCGCCAGGGCATCGACAAGATCCTCAAGTTCATCACGTACCTGCTCATCCCGGCGGGCGCGCTGACGATCTACAACCAGCTCGCGGGCGACCAGGCGTGGCCGGACGCGCTGCGCGGCATGGTCGCGGCGCTCGTGCCGATGGTGCCCGAGGGCCTGGTGCTGATGACCAGTGTCGCGCTGGCGGTCGGCGTCATCCGGCTGGGCAAACGCCAGTGCCTGGTGCAGGAACTGCCGGCGATCGAGGGACTCGCCAGGGTCGACGTGGTGTGCGCGGACAAGACCGGCACACTCACCGAGAACGCGATGCGGCTTTCCGAGGTCCGGGAGATCACGCCGGGTCACCCGGTGGACGACGTGCTCGCCGCGCTCGCGGCCGCCGATCCGCGCCCGAACGCGAGCCTTCAGGCGATCGCGGAGGCGCACCGGACCGATCCGGGCTGGCGGGTCTCCACGACCATGCCGTTCTCCTCGGCGCGCAAATGGAGCGGTGCTTCGTTCGGCCCCGACGGCGACTGGGTGCTCGGCGCGGCCGACGTCCTGCTGCCCGAGGGCGAGCATCGGGCGGAGGCCGAGAAGATCGGCTCGCGCGGTCTGCGGGTCCTGCTGCTGGGCCGTGCCGAGCGGGCCGTCGACGCGGCCGAAGGCCCCGGCGAGATCGAACCGGTCGCGCTGGTGGTGCTGGAACAGAAGGTCCGCCCGGACGCGAAGGACACGCTGGACTTCTTCGCACACCAGGACGTCGCGGTCAAGGTCATCTCCGGCGACAACGCCATTTCGGTGGGCGCCGTCGCGGGCACCCTGGACCTGCCGGGCGCGGACAAGCCCATCGACGCGCGGAAGCTGCCGGACGACGCGGAGAAGCTCGCCGACACCGTCGAGGAGCGTGCCGTCTTCGGCCGCGTGACGCCGTTGCAGAAACGCGCGATGGTCGGCGCACTGCAGTCGAAGGGGCACACCGTCGCGATGACCGGCGACGGCGTGAACGACGTCCTCGCGCTGAAGGACGCGGACATCGGCGTCGCCATGGGTGCCGGCAGCCCGGCCACCCGCGCGGTCGCGCAGATCGTGCTGCTGGACGACAAGTTCGCCACGCTGCCGCATGTCGTCGCCGAGGGTCGGCGGGTGATCGGCAACATCGAGCGCGTCTCGAACCTGTTCCTCACCAAGACGGTCTACTCGGTACTGCTGGCGCTGATGGTCGGCATCGCGCAGGTGCCGTTCCCGTTCCTGCCGCGGCACATCACCATCACCGCGTGGTTCACGATCGGCCTGCCCGCCTTCGTACTCTCGCTGGCGCCGAACAACGAACGCGCCCGCACCGGCTTCGTCGGGCGGGTGATGCGGATGGCCGTCCCGGCCGGGCTGGTCATCGCCACCGCGACGTTCGTGAGCTACCTGCTGGTGTACAAGGGAGCCGGACAGTCCGAACTGGACAAGATCCAGGCGGGGACGACCGCGCTGATCACGCTCATCACGATCGCGCTGTGGGTGCTCGGGATCGTCGCGCGGCCGTACCGGTGGTGGAAGATCCTGCTGATCGGCGGGATGGTCGTGCTGACGCTCGCGTTGTTCCTGATCCCGTTCACGCAGAAGTTCTTCGCGCTGGACCCGAGCGTGAGCGCGTACACGCTGTCGGCGTTCGCCTGTGCCGGGGTGGGGATCGTGCTGGTGGAGGCCGCCTGGTGGATCGGGCGGCATCTGGTCAAGCGTCAGGAGGCCTGACAGGCGAGGAAATCCACGATCGCGTTCACCACCGCGTCCGCGTCTCCGACGTACGGCAGGTGGCTGCGTCCCTCCAGCGCGACGAACCGGGCGTCCCGGATCCGGGTGGCGAGTTCCCTGCCCGATTCGTAGGGGATGGCCCGGTCTTCTCGCCGGTGCAGGACCAGCGTCGGGACGGTGACCCGGTCGAGCAGTTCGGTGACGCGGAATTCGTAGCAGGTGGTCAGCAGACCGGCGGCCGCCTCGGCCGACGCCGTCGCGCGCTGCATGCGGACGAACCGCGCGCGGGCCGCCGCGTCGCCGTCGGGCATCAGGACGTCGGCGAGCAGTTCCGTGCCGAGGCCCCAGTTCTCCCGGACCAGGCCCACGAAAGCCCGCCGGGCGGACGCGGGCGCGATGGCACCGCCGTCGGCGTACCCGCCGTACAGCACGAGGTGATTCACCCGGTGCGGATAGCGGGCCGCGAACGCCAGCGCCACCGGCGCCCCCATCGACCCACCGAGGAGGGCCACCCGCTCCGCCCCGGCCGCGTCGACGACCGTGCGCAGCGCTTCGACCTCGCCGTCCAGCGACCGCGGCTGGAGAAGGGGGCCGGACAACCCAGTGCCCGGCATGTCGTAGCGGATCACCCGGTGCCCGGCCACCAAGGGTGCGTAGAGCGCGCGCAGTCCCGGGTCCTCCCAGCCCAGTTCCAGCGCCGCGATCCAGGCGGGCGGGACCACCAGCGGGGGGCCCTGCCCGGTGGCGTTGTAGGCGATGCGTGCGCCGGAACCGGTGGTGCAGAACCTGTTCGGCTCGGCGGTGAGCTGGGCCGGCGGCCGATCCAGGGAGGTGTCCTGACGGAGCAACGCGGCGTGCGATTCGCGCAGAGCCGGGCCCGGCTCGACACCCAGCTGTTCGTCCAGCGCCCGCCGCAGCCGGTCGTACACGTCGAGTGCGTCCGCCTGCCGTCCCACGCCGTACAACGCGAGCATCAGCTGCCGGTGCAGGTGCTCGCGGAACGGATGCAGTCGGCACAGCTCTTCCAGTTCGGGTACGAGCCGCGCGTGCTCGCCGAGCGCCAGCCGTGCCTCGCCGAGCGCCTCCACGGCGTCGAGCCGCAGCAACGCGAGCCGCTCGGCCTGTTCGTCCAGCCACCGCATGCCGGTGACGTCGGCCAGCGGCTCGTCCCGCCACAACGCCAGGGCTTCTCGCAGGCACGCGGCGGGATCCGGCGCCTGCCCGGCCTGCTCGACCAGGCGTTGCGCGCCACCCAGATCCGTCGCCGCGTTCAGGACATAGCCGGGGGAGCGGGCCACGATCGCGTCGCGGTCGCCCAGTATCCGCCGCAACGCCGAAACGTGGGTCTGCACCGTATTCGCGGCGGGCGGCCGGGCACCCCACACCACGTCGACGAGCCGGTCGACGCTCACGATCTCGCCCGCCCGCAGGGCCAGCACGGCGAGCAACGCCTTGCGCCGCGACCCCCGCACCGGCCGCACCACACCGCCGGCCACCACGTCCACCGGACCGAGAATCCGCACCAGCATGAGACCCCCTCTTGGAGAGTCGCCGCCCGGGGCGAAAACGTTCCGCCGCAGCGCGAGCGCAGCGGTGACGCAGCACTCCCGGCCAGTCTCGACGCACCAGGCCGCGATCGGCGGCACCCAGGGAGACGAGGGGAATCATGAAGGCCAAGATCATCGGACTGCTGAGCGCCGCGCTCGCGGTGACGGCGCTGGCCGCCCCGCCCGCGGGCGCGGACGGCTACTACCGCGTGCGCAACTACGGCAGCAACAAGTGCATCCAGCCGCATCCGAACAACCCACTGGCGGAGCTCGCGGCTGTCGTGCAGATGCCCTGCAACAACAACGCGGTCCAGAAATGGGCGATCGTCCCCAACACCCACGACACCGTTTACTTCGTCAACCAGGCCAGCGGCTTCTGCCTCAACGTCGTTGGCAAGAACACCAACCGGGCCCCGGTCAACCAGGTGGAATGCAACGACAACAGCAACCAGCGGTGGATCCCACCGTTGGTGGTCCCCAACGCCGTGCCGAAATTCATCTACTCCAGGGTCGGCGGCGGCGACAACACGATCCGGTGCTTGGACGCCAAGGGGGAGACCGCGGATCTCACGCAGATGCAGATCTACACCTGCCAGAACGACCATCCCATGACGCATTGGCTCATCCACCCCTAGTCCGGCCCAGAGATACGTGAAGGCCCCCTTCACCGCGTTAGACGCGGTGAAGGGGGCCTTCACGTACTTGCCGGAATCAGGCCGCCGGGGTGAACAGCAGCGCCGTGTTGTGCCCGCCGAAACCGAACGAGTTGCTGATCGCCGCGCCCAGCTCGACCTTGCGCGCCTCACCGGAGACGACGTCGAGCTGCACCTTCGGGTCCAGGTCTTCGAGGTTCAGTGTCGCCGGGATGAGCCCGTGGTAGATCGCCAGGATCGTGGCGATGCCCTCGACCGCGCCCGCACCGCCGACCAGGTGGCCGAGCGCGCCCTTGGGAGCGGTCACCACGACGTGGTCGCCGATGGCGTTGCGGATCGCGGCGGCCTCGCCGACGTCGCCGACGACCGTCGAGGTCGCGTGCGCGTTGACGTGGCCGACGTCGGCAGGGGAGACCCCGGCCATCGTCATCGCCTGCCGCATGGCGGCGATCTGGCCGACGCCCTCCGGGTGGTTGCCCGTGATGTGGTACGCGTCCGAAGTGATCCCGTACCCGCTCAGCTGCGCGTAGATCCGCGCGTTGCGGGCCTTGGCGCGGTCCGCCCGCTCCAGGATCACGACACCGGAGCCCTCGCCGAGGACGAAACCGTCACGGTTCACGTCGAACGGCCTGGACGCCTTCGTCGGGTCGTCGTTGCGGGTGGACACCGTCCGCGCCTGGGCGAAACCGGCGAGGGTGATCGGGTGGATGCACGATTCGGCACCACCGGCGACCACGACGTCGGCCCGGCCCGAGCGGATCATCTCGTAACCGGCGGCGATGCCTTCCGCGCCCGACGCGCAGGCCGAGGCGGGCGAGTGCACGCCGGCCCGCGCCTTCAGATCGATCCCGACGTGAGCGGCGGGGCCGTTCGGCATCAGCATCGGCACGGTCAGCGGGGAGACCTTGCGGAGTCCCTGCTTGTGCAGAAGGTCGTTCTGGGAGATCAGGGTGACCGGACCGCCGACACCGGTACCGATGGTCACCCCGAGGCGCTCGGGTTCCACATCCTGATGCTCGTCGGTCGGCTGCTCGAAGCCCGCGTCCGCCCAAGCCTGCCGGGCGGCGATGAGCGCCACCTGTTCACAGCGGTCCAGCCGCCGGGCCTGGACCCGCGGCAGGACTTCGGACGGGTCGACGGCGAGCATGGCGCCGATCTTCACCGGCAGTTCGAGTTCGTCGACCCAGTCGGCTTCGATACGGCGGATCCCGCTCGCCCCGGCGAGCAGGCCGTCCCACGTGGACGCGACGTCCCCGCCGAGCGGCGTGGTCGCGCCCATCCCGGTGATCACGACGTCGATGTTGCTCATTGGAGTCTCCCCAAGGTCGGCGCCAATCAAGAAGTCGGACTTACTTGGAGTTGGCCGACACGTAGTTCACCGCGTCGCCAACGGTCTTCAGGTTCGCCAGCTCGTCGTCCGGGATCTTGACGCCGAACTTGTCCTCGGCCTGGACAGCGATCTCCACCATGGACAGCGAGTCGATGTCGAGGTCGTCCACGAAGGACTTCTCGGCGGTCACGTCGTCCTGCGCCACACCGGCGACCTCTTCGACGATCTCGGCGAGGCCGGCGAGGATCTCTGCGTTGTCTGCCACTGGTTGTTCCCTTCTCGGTGATGCTTTCGGCTGCCCTGCGGACACGGTGTCCACAGGGGAAGTATTCATCACGGGCAGACGAAGGCCTGGCCCGCGTAGGAGAGTCCGGCACCGAAGCCCACGGCGAGCACGACGTCGCCCGGTTTGGCGGTCCCGGCCTGGCGCATATGGTCCAGCGCCAGCGGAATCGACGCGGACGAGGTGTTGCCCGAGTACCGGATGTCGTCGGCGACGACCATGTCTTCGCGCGCGCCCTTGGCGCGCAGCTTCTTGGCGATGGCCTCGACGATACGCAGGTTGGCCTGGTGCGGGATCAGCACGTCCACATCGGACGGTTCGAGCCCGGCGAGTTCCAGCGCCCGCATGGCGATCGGTGCGATCTGCGTGGTCGCCCAGCGGAAGACCGACTGGCCCTCCTGGTAGATCCACTTGTCGTCGCGCATGTAGATGAGGTCGACGTGCTCGCCCGCGCTGCCCCACGCGACCGGGCCGATCTGCGCGGTGTCGGCCGCGCCGACCACCGCCGCGCCCGCGCCGTCGGCGAAGATGATCGCGTTCGCGCGGTCGACCGGGTCGACGTGGTCGGTGAGCTTCTCGGCGCCGATGACGAGCGCCTTCTTCGCGCTGCCCGCGCGGATCAGGTCCGAGGCGACGCCGATGCCGTAACAGAACCCGGCGCAGGCTGCGTTGAGGTCGAACGCGGCCGGATGCGTGATGCCGATCCGGTCGGCCACCTGTGCGGCGGCGTTCGGGATCAGGGTGGGCATCGTGCAGTTCGGCAGGATGACCGTGTCCACTTCGGACGGGTCCACGCCGGCGTCCGCCAGCGCGGCGGTGCCCGCCTTGACCGCCATGTCGACCAGCGACTCGTCCTTCTCGGCGAACCGGCGCTCGACGATGCCGACCCGCTCGCGGATCCACTGGTCGTTGGTGTCCATGATCTTCGAGAGATCGTCGTTGGTCACGATCTTCTCGGGCTGGAAGCTCCCGACACCGAGGATGCGGGTCCCGGCGGCGCCCGGCGCCTGCCGCAAAGTGGATCGGTCGGTCACGAAGCGTCCTCCTGCCCCTGAAGCTTCGCCAGTTCGGCCGGCGTCTTCAGAGCGATCGTGGTGGTCACGGTTCCCTTGAGCTGCCGCTTGACCAGCCCGGTCAGCGTGCCCGCCGGCGGAAGTTCGAGCGTCGAGGTGACACCCGCGGAGACCAGACCGTCCATGGTCAGGTCCCAGCGCACCGGGCTCGTGACCTGCTTGACCAGCCGGTCGAGGTACTCCGCCCCGCTGGTGACGACCTGGCCGTCGGCGTTCGACAGCAGCGGACGCTTCGGGTCCGCCGGGGTGATCTTCGCAGCGTGGGCCGCCAGCGCTTCACGCGCGGGTGCCATGTAGGAGGTGTGGAACGCGCCCGCGACCTTGAGCGCGCGGACCTTCGTGCCCTCCAGCGGCTCGGCCACGATCTTCTCGATCGCGTCGGCGGCGCCGGAGGCGACGATCTGGCCGGCGCCGTTGCGGTTCGCCGCGGCGAGGCCGTGGCCCTCGAGCCACGCGACGACCTGCTCCGGGTCGCCGAGCATGACCGCGGCCATGCTGGTGGGCTCCAGCGCGCACGCCTTCGCCATTTCCGCGCCGCGGACGGCGGCGAGCGCGACGGCGTCTTCGGGGCTCAGCACCCCGGCGACGGCGGCGGCCGCCAGCTCGCCGACGGAGTGACCGGCGACCGGCGCGTCCGCGGCGACCGGGGCCTCGCGCTGAAGCTGCTCGAACGCCAGCAGTGACAGCGCCACGATCAGCGGCTGGGTGATCGCGGTGTCCTGGATCTCTTCGGCGTCCGCTTCGGTGCCGAGGCGGACGAGGTCGAGACCGGCTCGCTCGGACCAGGCTTCGACGCGCGCGCGGGCGCCGTCGAGCTCGAGCCAAGGGGAGAGCATGCCTGGGGCTTGGGAACCCTGACCGGGGGCGAGGACTGCAACTGTCACCCCATTAGAGAACACTCTCGGCCACCATGGTCGTGATGCCGACGCTCACCAAGTCCGGCCGACGTAATTGTCGGAACCCTCCAAAAGCGCCTTCCTGATCTCCACGCTTAACCCAAAAGCCTTGTCGGGTTCAACCAGCTTTCCCTATGAGGTCTATCACTGCGCAGAGTTACCTATCTACACGGTTTTCCAGCGGGGCCGAAGGCTCCCTTCACCGCATCAGACGCGGTGAAGGGAGCCTTCACGCCATGCCACATCGCGGACCCCGCGCACCGTCCCGCCGGCTACCAGAGGCCGCGGGCCCGGGCCAGCCGCCCGACGGTCAGCGCCACCTTCAGCACCCACGCGTCCCGCGATTCGGCGGCGTGGCGGCCGGTGAGTTCGGCGGCCTTCCGCAGCCGGTACCGGACGGTGTTCGGATGCACGAACAGCGTCCGCGCGCAGGTCTCCAGGACGCCGCCGCTGTCGAGGTAGGTCTCCACCGTCCGCAGCAGTGCCGGGCCCGCTTCCTCCAGTGGCCGCGCGATCTGCTCGACGAGCAGGCGCTCGGCCTCGGGGTCGCCGGACAGCGCCCGTTCCGGCAGCAGGTCGATCGATCTCGCGGGCCGCGGCGCGCCGGGCCAGCCGACGACGGCGCGCAGGCCGGAGAGCGCCTCTGTCGCGCTGTGGTGTGCTTCGGCGAGCGTGGGCACCGTCGGCCCGGCGACGACCGGCCCCTCGGCGAAGGCGACCGAAAGCTTGGTGAGGATCTCGCGGTCCTTGACGCTGCCGTCGGTGGGCCCGGCGACGACCACGACCAGCCGGGAGCCCTGCACCGAGAGCAGCACCGGGCGCCCGACCCGCGCGGCGCGGCTGCGCACTTCGAACACGACGGCGGGCGGGTCGTCCGACGTCGGGGTGCCGACCAGCGCGGTGGCGGGCGCGGCCGGATCCCAGCCGAGCGCGGCGGCGCGGGAGAGCACCGCTTCCTCGGCGTCGCCGCGGACGATGCCGTCGACGACCAGCGCTTCCAGCCGCGCGTCCCAGGCGCCCCGCGCCTCGGCGGCGGCCGCGTAGGAGTTCGCGGCGGCGAAGGCGATCTCCCTGCCGTAGCGCAGGATCCCCTCGATCAGCGCGGCGCGTTCCGCCTCGTTCGCGGCGAACTCCGGCAGCTGCTCCTCGAACACCTCGATCGCCAGCCGGACCATGCCGACCGCCTGCCGCAGGCTCACCCACCGGGAAAGCTCGGCGGGTGCTTCGCGGAAGGCTTCCGTGGTGAGGGAGAGGGCCTCCTTCGTGTCGCGAAGCCAGTCGACGAAGCCGGCGGCACCCGCCTGGGTGATCAGCAGGACGCTCGCGCGCTGGTCGGCGGGAAGACGGGCGAACCAGCTCAGCCGCTCCTCCATCACCGCCACGCTCGCGCTCGCGAGCCGGCCGGAGGCGTGTTCGAGCCGCCGGAGGGTCTTGGCGGACAGCCCGTGGTGCTTGGGCACACGCCGTCCGGAGGTCGCATCAGCCATGGTCAGCCGATCCTAGTCGGCCGGGCAAAGGTGGCCTTCATCCTGCGGCCCTTTGTCACTCCAGTCCGAAGTGGACGGACTGTGGCGAATTGCGAAAAGAGTTCGCGTAAAACTCGAGGCCGCCCGGCGCGAGCGTTTTTCGCTGCGCCGGACGGCCTCGTCTCCCCGGTCCCCACCGGTGGAACAAGTATGGGACTTGTCGATCTTTTCCCGCTAGCTCACTCACTCGATCGTGGGTTATCGAGTTGCCGGTGCGGGGCTGGTGGTCAACGATCCCTCGCAAGCCGCACCGGGTAGGTCGCGGATGCGCAGAGGAGGGAGTTCGCCGTGGGCGAGCAGCTGAAAGACGGTCTGGGGCAAGCATGGAACCTTGTCGCCACCTTCGTGCCGAAATTGATCGGTTTCCTGATCATCCTGTTGATCGGCTGGCTGATCGCGAAAGCCGTGTCGAAGGCATTGGGACTGGTTCTGTCGAAGATCGGTTTCGGCAAGCTCATCGAGAAGACCGGACTCACCGGAACGCTCAAACAGGCGAATGTCGACGCCGGCGGGATCCTCGTCAAACTCGTGTACTACTTCATTCTCCTGATCGCGCTGCAGCTCGCGTTCGGCGTATTCGGTGAAAGCAATCCGGTCAGCGCGCTGCTCAACGACATCATCGCGTTCCTGCCGCGGATCCTGGTGGCACTGGTGCTGGTGATCGTGGCGGCCGCCGTCGCGAAGGTCGTCCGCGACCTGGTGACCGGAGCGCTGTCCACCCGGCCCGCGGGACGGCTGCTCGGCACGATCGCCTACTGGATGATCATGGCGTTCGGCATCATCGCCGCACTCGGCCAGGTGAACATCGCGACCGCGATCACCGGACCGGTCCTGATCACCGTCCTCGCCACCATCGGCGGCGTGATCGTCGTCGGCTTCGGCGGCGGCCTGATCAAGCCGGCGCAGGACCGCTGGCAGGGCTGGCTGGCCACCCTTCAGGGTCAGCTGGAGACCGGGGACGCCAAGCAGGAGGTCCGTTCGGAGCCGCCGACTTCGCCCGTGGGCATCGGTCGCGTAGATTCCTGAGCATCCGCGCGGGCCCGGTGATCGAGGAAGGCACCGGGCCCGCGTGGAGTCGAAGGGCCCGTCGTCGCGGAACACGCGGTGGAGGGCCCTTTTTCGCGCCCGGTGAGAGCTCCTCAGCGTCTCTCGAGCCACCTGCCTGTTCCGCACCTCACACTCCCTAGGGAATGAGGCCGGAACGGAGCATGTTGGAGCGGGAGACGGAGAGGGGCGCGGACGTGGACTTCCTGCTGCACAACGGTGTCACGGTGCTCGGACAATGGATTTCCTTCGCCGAGCTGGCGGGGCAGATCTTCGCGCTGGCCGTGGTCTTCCTGGCGCAACGCCGCACGTTGTGGACGTGGCCGGTGCAGGTCGGCGCCACCGTGCTGCTGTTCTCGGTCTACCTCTCCGCGCATCTCGGCGGGCTCGCGACCAGACAGATCGCGATCCTCGCCATCTCGATCTACGGCTGGTGGGCCTGGTCCCGCCGCAGCGACCCGGTCTACGGCGTCGTCGTCCGCAAGGGCACGCTCCGCGAGCGCCTGGCGATGATCGGCGCGTTCGCGATCGGCACCACCGCGATGGCACTGGTCCTCGACGCGCTGAACGCGTCCTGGGCGCCATGGCCGGACGCCGCGATCTTCGTCGGCACGCTGGTCGCCTTCGCCGCGCAGGGCGCGGGTCTCGTCGAGTTCTGGCTGGTGTGGCTGGTCGTCGACGCGATCGGCGTACCGCTGCAGCTCTCCTCGGGCCTGTACTTCTCCGCGGCGGTCTACATCGTGTTCGCCGGGCTGGTCGTGCACGGCTGGTGGAGCTGGAACCGGACGGCGAAGCAGGTCCGTACGGCGCCGGCCGGAGTCACCACGGCCGCCTGACCCCGCGTTTCGTCCTCTGAATGCGGTGGTTGGCGACGCGAACCACCGCATCCAGAGGACGAAACGCGTGCGGGTCAGCGCATGGTGGCGTGCGACGGGTTGAGGTCGGCGAGGGTGCGGACGCCCAGCAGCTGCATCGTCCGGACCATCTCGGCGCGCAGGATGTCCACGCACCGCTGAACCCCGCGCTCGCCGCCGGCCATCAGGCCGTAGAGGAACGCGCGCCCGATGAGCACCGCGTCCGCGCCGCGCGCGATCGCGGCCACGATGTCGCCGCCGGAGAGGATGCCGGTGTCGACCCACACCTCGGCGTCGCCCTGGATCTCGTCGAGCACCGCGGGCAGCAGCTCGATCGGGGTCGGCGCGCGGTCGAGCTGACGGCCGCCATGGTTGGACAGCAGGACCGCGTCGGCGCCGTGCTTGACCACGTCCCGCGCGTCGTCGACGTTCTGGATGCCCTTGACCACGAGCTTGCCCGGCCAGGTCTGGCGGACCCAGTCGAGGTCGTCGAAGTTCAGGGTCGGGTCGAAGAGCTGATTGAGCAGTTCGGCGACCGTGCCGTCGAACTGGCTCAGCGACGCGAAGGTCAGCGGCTCGGTGGTCAGCAGGTTGAACCACCACGCCGGATGCATCGCGCCGTCGACGAAGGTCTTGAGGGTGAGCGCGGGCGGGATGGTCAGCCCGTTGCGGACGTCACGCAGCCGCGCTCCCGCGACGGGGGTGTCCACCGTCAGCATGAGCGTGTCGAACCCGGCGGCCCAGGCGCGATTCATCAGATCTTCGCCCGCCTTGTGGTCGCGCCAGACGTAGAGCTGGAACCACTTGCGGGCCTCGGGGGCGGCCGCCGCGAGGTCTTCGATCGACGTCGTCGCCATCGTCGACAGGCCCATCGGGATACCGTTGCGCTGCGCGACGCGGGCCACCGCGGCCTCGCCCTCGTGGTTCATCATGCGGGTGAAGCCGGTCGGCGCGAACGCGAACGGCAGCTCGGAACGCTTGCCGAGGATCTCCTTGCCGGTGTCCACATCGGACACGCCGCGCAGGACGTTGGGGTGGAATTCGATGCTGCGGAAGGCCTGCCGGGCGCGGCGGAGGCTGTCTTCCAGCTCCGCGGCGCCGTCGGTGTAGTCGAACGCCGCCCGCGGTGTGCGCTTGCGGGCGAGCATCCGCAGGTCGGCGATCGTGTGCGCGCCTGCCAGCCGCCGGTCGGTCGGATTGAGCACGATCGGCTTCGGCCGCAGGATCTGCTTCAGCTCACTCGGCTTCGGCAGTCGACGCTTGGTCACTCTCGCTCACCTTCCTGCTTACCCCCAGAAACATCCGATGTCTAACCCTAGCCGCTCCGCCGCCGAAGGCAATGAAGGGGCCTTTCATCGCAAATCTCGCAATGAAAGGCCCCTTCGTCTCAGCGTCAGGCGCTGCCGGAGTCCGACAACTGCGGACCCGCGGCGGCGACGTCGTCGAGGCGGTACTTCCGCGCCGCCTCGGCCACCTTCGCCCGGTCGAACTCGCCGCGCTTGGCGAGCGCGCTCAGCGTGCCGACCACGATCGACTGGGCGTCGACCAGGAACTTCCGCCGGGCGGCCGGGCGGGTGTCGGAGAACCCGAACCCGTCGGTGCCCAGCGTCAGCATGTCGTTCGGCACCCACGGACGGATGAGGTCCGGCACGGCGCGCATCCAGTCCGAAACCGCGACGACCGGCCCGTTCGTGCCGGACAGCTTCTGCGTGATGTACGGCACACGTGGGGAGTCGCCCGGGTGGAGCAGGTTGTCGTGATCGACCTCGACGGCCTCGCGCCGCAGTTCGGTCCACGACGTGGCCGACCACACGGCCGCGCGTACGCCCCACTCCTCGGCCAGCATCTGCTGGGCGCGGAGCGCGTCCGGCATGGTGACGCCCGAGACCAGGATCTGCGCCTCCGGGCCCTCGCCCGCCGGTGCGTCGGCGTACTTGTAGAGCCCCTTGAGCAGGCCGTCGACGTCGAGGTTCTCGGGCTCGGCGGGCTGCTGGTATGGCTCGTTGTAGATCGTCATGTAGTAGAAGATGTTCTCGCCGTTGCCGTCCGGCCCGGTCTCGCCGTACATCCGGCGCAGACCGTCCCGCACGATGTGGGCGATCTCGAACGACCACGCCGCGTCGTAGGCCACGACGGCCGGGTTGGTCGCCGCCAGCAGCAGCGAGTGCCCGTCGGCGTGCTGAAGGCCCTCACCGGTCAGCGTGGTGCGGCCGGCGGTGGCGCCGAGCACGAACCCGCGGGCCATCTGGTCCGCCGCCGCGTAGAGGCCGTCACCGGTCCGCTGGAACCCGAACATCGAGTAGAAGATGTAGATCGGGATCATCGGCTCGCCGTGCGTGGCGTACGAGGTGCCGACGGCGGTGAACGACGCGGTGGAACCCGCCTCGTTGATGCCCTCGTGCAGGATGACGCCCTTTTCGGACTCCTTGTAGGCCAGCATCAGGCTCGCGTCGACCGACGTGTACGTCTGGCCGTGCGGGTTGTAGATCTTGGCCGTCGGGAACATCGAGTCGAGACCGAAGGTGCGCGCCTCGTCCGGGATGATCGGGACGATCCGCTTGCCGATCTCGGAGTCCTTCGCCAGCTCGCGGACGAGCCGGACGAACGCCATCGTGGTGGCGACCTCCTGCTTGCCCGAGCCCTTGCGGATGCCTTCGTAGACCTTGTCGCCGGGCAGCACGAGCGCCTTCGAGGCCTTCGGGCGCCGTTCCGGCAGGAACCCGCCGAGCGCCTTCCGGCGGCCGATCATGTACTCGATCTCCGGCGATTCCTTGCCGGGGTGGTAGTACGGCGGGAGCTTCGGGTCGCGCTCGAGTTCCTCGTCGCTGATCGGGATGCGCTGCGCGTCCCGGAACAGCTTGAGGTCGTCGAGGGTGAGCTTCTTCATCTGGTGCGTGGCGTTGCGGCCCTCGAAGGACGGGCCGAGGCCGTAACCCTTGATGGTGTGGGCCAGGATCACCGTCGGCTGGCCGTGGTGCTCCAGCGCCGACTTGTAGGCCGCGTAGACCTTGCGGTAGTCGTGCCCGCCGCGCTTGAGGTTCCAGACGTCGGCGTCGGTGAGGTCCTTGACCAGCTCTTTGGTCCGCGGGTCGCGGCCGAAGAAGTGCTCGCGGACGAACGCGCCGTCGTTGGCCTTGTAGGTCTGGAAGTCGCCGTCCGGCGTGGTGTTCATCAGGTTGACCAGCGCGCCGTCACGGTCGGCGTGCAGCAGCGAGTCCCACTCGCGGCCCCAGATGACCTTGATGACGTTCCAGCCCGCGCCGCGGAAGTACGACTCCAGCTCCTGGATGATCTTGCCGTTGCCGCGCACCGGACCGTCGAGCCGCTGCAGGTTGCAGTTGATCACGAAGGTCAGGTTGTCGAGGCCTTCGCCGGCGGCCACGTGGATGAGGCCGCGCGATTCCGGCTCGTCCATCTCGCCGTCGCCGAGGAACGCCCAGACGTGCTGGTCGCTGGTGTCCTTGATGCCGCGATCACGCAGGTAGCGGTTGAACCGGGCCTGGTAGATCGCGTTCATCGGGCCGAGGCCCATGGACACGGTCGGGTTCTCCCAGAACTCAGGCATCAGCCGCGGGTGCGGGTACGACGGCAGGCCGCCGCCCTCGCCGGCGTGCGAGAACTCCTGGCGGAAACCGTCCAGCTGGTTCTCGGTCAGCCTGCCCTCGAGGAACGCGCGGGCGTAGATGCCGGGGGAGGCGTGCCCCTGGATGAAGATCTGGTCGCCGCCGCCCGAGTGGTCCTTGCCGCGGAAGAAGTGGTTGAAGCCCACTTCGTACAGCGCCGCGGACGAGCCGTAGGTCGAGATGTGCCCGCCGACGCCGACGCCGGGACGCTGCGCGCGGTGCACCATGATCGCGGCGTTCCACCGGATGTAGGCGCGGTAGCGGCGCTCGATCTCCTCGTCACCGGGGAACCAGGGTTCGTTCTCGGTGGGGATGGTGTTGACGTAGTCCGTCGACGTCAGCGCCGGGACGCCGACGTGGCGTTCCCTGGCCCGCTCGAGGATGCGCAGCATCAGGTACCGGGCGCGCTGCTGACCACCCCTGGCCAGCGCCTCGTCGAAGGAGTCCAGCCATTCGGCGGTCTCCTCCGGGTCGATGTCGGGCAGGTGCGCCGCCAATCCGTCACGGATGACGCGGACGCGTGCCGGGGTCTCCTTGCCGGAGGCGCCGTCGTTCTGCGGGGCCAAGGGGTCTCCTTGCGAAAGGTGGTAGCTGGTTGTGCTCGTACGCGGGCGTGTTCGCCTTCCATCGTCGTCCTCCGGTCCCGTTCTCGTCACCGCTACTGATCGGTAACGTTCGCGGACCCGATTGCGACACGCCTCGCACGCGCCTGTATTCGCGCGCGCGTTTTCTCCCCCACCCTAAAGCAGGGCGTTCGGAGGCGCCCAGGCGCGCCCGGATTGACCCGTGAGAGTGGGCTGAATGTCCGTACGCCGCGACACGAGTTGTTCAAGATCCGGTGTGGACGGTTGCGCGGATCGCTTCACCAGTGTTCGCTAACGGGCATCGTGTACCCGAGTGTGGTGCCCGCCCGGCCGATCCGGCCGACGCGACACCACGCTCCGTCGTAGTTGGAGGAGTGACAGCAGTGGTCGCCGCGGGAGACGCTGATCAGAGCAGCGTCGCCGAAAGGCTCGGGATCAAGCCGGACATGGTGGTCCAGGAGATCGGCTGGGACGAGGACGTCGACGACGACCTTCGTGCGGCGATCGAGGAACAGATCGGCGGCGACATCCTCGACGAGGACGCCGACGAGGTCATCGACGTGGTGCTGCTGTGGTGGCGCGAAGACGACGGTGATCTCGGTGACACGCTGATCGAGGTCCGGACTCCCCTGAACGAGAACGGCGTGATCTGGGTGCTGACCCCGAAGACGGGCCAGCCAGGGCATGTCGAGCCGAGTGAGATCGCCGAAGCGGTGCCGCAGGTCGGGCTGGCGCAGACGGCCAACATCAGCGCCGGTCCCAAGTGGGCGGGCACGCGGCTGGTTTCGCCGAAGTCGTCCAAGACCAAGCGGTGACCTCTCCGGGCGCGCGATCGACACGATAGGGTTGTCGTCGCAGGCCCCTGTTCGCTCTTTGAGAGGAAACCGCCGGTATGGCCGTCGAGGTCGGATCGCAAGCCCCGGACTTCACGCTCAACGACTACAACAAGCAGTCCGTGACGCTGTCGTCCTTCAAGGGCGAGAAGCCGGTCCTGCTCGTGTTCTATCCGTTCGCGTTCAGCGGCATCTGCACCGGCGAGCTGTGCCAGCTCCGCGACGAGTTCGCGGACTACGACGGCCAGGGCGTCCAGGTCATCGGTGTGTCCGTGGACACCCCGTTCTCGCTCAAGGCGTGGGCCGAGCAGGAGGGCTACCAGTTCCCGCTGCTTTCGGACTTCTGGCCGCACGGTGAGGTCGCGAAGGCCTACGGCGTCTTCAACGAGGCGGCCGGTCTGGCCACCCGCGGCACCTTCCTGATCGACAAGGACGGCGTCGTGCGGTTCGCCGAGGTCAACCAGCCCGGCGAGGCGCGCGACCAGCAGGCGTGGAAGAAGGCCGTGGCCTCGCTGGCCTGAGTCTTCACCGGTGGCACCCGCGCGCGGGTGCCACCTCCCGGGCGCATAGCTCAGCGGGAGAGCACTCGGTTTACACCCGAGCGGTCGTAGGTTCGATCCCTACTGCGCCCACCGAAAACCCGGCGACAGCCCGCACGCGCGGCGCTACCTTCGGCCGCATGCACGACCTCACATGGCGGCCGCTCACCCCGCGGGACGCCCAGGCGTCGGCCGACCTCCTCAACGCCATGGAGGCCGTCGACGGGATCGGCGAGAACTACACGGCGGAGGACACCCTCCAGGAGCTGATCGACCCGTACGCGGATCTGGAGCGGGCGAGTCTCGCCGCCTTCGACGGCGACGTGATGGCCGGTTACGTGAAGATCCGCTTCAAGCCGTCCGCGGAAGAGGTCCATCGGGTCTTCCTCGACGGCGGAGTGCATCCCGGATATCGCCGCCGGGGTATCGGCGGCTCGCTCGTCGACGCTGGTGTGGCGGCGGCCAAAGTGGTGCACGAGCTGCAACACCCGTCGGCGAAGCTCGTGGTGGACGTCAACCGGCCAGAGCACATCGCCGGTTTGGCCGAGCTCGTCCGTTCCCGGGGTTTCGTGCCGGTGCGCCACTTCCAGCGCATGGAGCACTCGCTCCGTGTCGTCGACGGTCCGGTGATTCCGGAAGGGTTCCGGATCGAGCCGTGGTCGGAGCGGAACGACGAGGATTTCCGGAATGTCCGGAACGAGGCATATCGCGACTACTGGGGTGCCGTGCCGATGCCCGCCGATCTCTGGCGGAACAAGATCACCAATCAGACCTTCCGGCCCGAGGTCAGCTTCCTGCTTCGTGACGCCAACCGCGCGGCAGGCGTGCTGGTGGCCATGAGCTGGGACGCCGACACGGAGGCCACCGGTGTCCGCGATGCGCACTTCATGGTGATCGGAACGCTTCGGGAGTATCGGCGCCGGGGAGTCGCCGGAGCTCTGATGGGGCACGCGCTGCGATCCGCCGCCGCGCGGGGATACGACCGCGCGAGTGTGAACGTGGACTCCGCGGATCCGTCCGGGGTCTTCGAGAACGCCGGTTTCGCGACGACGACGCGCTACGTGCGCTGGGCGCTCGAGGTCTGACGCGCCACGCAGTTGGTCGACCAAATGCGGAGCGAGGTGAGAGTCGTCCGCCTGGACACGCGTGTCGTCCATCCCGTCACACGAGACCGCCACCCGGCGCTTCGTACCGGCGATGGGCTGGGCACTCGGGTTCTGACATCGTGGCGGCAGCGCTGCCGCAATCAGTCGGCTGAATGCGGCCGAGACACGTGAAGGCCCCCTTCCCTCGGCTGAGCCGAAGGAAGGGGGCCTTCACGCACCCCCAACACCTGTGGAACGTTTCGGTTTCGGCGGTCTGGTCTGCCCCCTCGGCAGGCCAGACCGCCGGTGTGCGCCGCGCCGCGGGTGGCGAACTTTCGGCTACACAAGAGAAGAGACGGTCGGGACAGCCCAGATACATCAAGATCGGCGGCCATTGGAGTGATTCGGCCGCGAGGGGTGATCACGTAGAGCGACTAGGCGCGAATGAGCCGGTTCGCCAAGGTCGACATCGTGTAGGCCCCGATGCCCATGACGACTTCGAGGGCGTTCCGTTCGGTGTATCCGTGTCCGAAGAAGGTCCGCAGGGTTTCGTCCTCGACGGCGCCGGCGGTGTCGAGGACGGCGAGCGTGAACCGCCGGACGGCTTCCAGTCGCTCGTCGGGCACCGGCGTCTGCGAGCGAAGCGCCGCGATGACGTCGTCGTCCGCGTGGAGAGCCTTCAGCTTGCCGGTATGGATCTCGACGCACACTTCGCAGCCGTTACGGGTCGCCACGGTCATCACGACCGTCTCCCGCGCGAGGGGGCCGAGCGTCGTCCGCTCGAAGCTCGCGCTCAGTTTCAGGAACCCGTCGAGCAGTTCCGGTGACGACGCCTGCCTGGCGACGGCGGTGGGGAGGTGGCCGAACTTCCGGATGGTCGCCTCCATCGAGCGACGCGAGGCTTCGGGAGCGGTTTCGACGGTGTGATCGGTGAACAAGGCTTCCCCTTAAGATGGTCAACGTGGTTGACGAAAAGGTAAACCAAGTTGTCGATCCCGGCAACCGTGTTTCGGACCCGCCCGGCTTCGAGCTGCCGCTCCTGCTGTTCGCGGGCTTCCGCTCGATCATCGACCGGATGCACGCCGAGCTGGCCGAACAAGGGCATCCCGACGTCCGCCCGGCGTACGGCTTCGCCATGCAGGCGATCGGCCGCGAGGGCGCGACGGCGAGCGAGCTCGGGCGGCGGCTCGGCGTCAGCAAACAGGCGGCGGGCAAGACCGTCGACAAGCTGGAGCAGCTCGGCTACGTCGCGCGCGTCGACGACCCGGCGGACGCGCGCCGCAAGGTCGTGCGGCTCACCGCCCGCGGGTTCGACTCGCTCGGCCGGACGGCGGCGATCTTCGAGGAGTTGCGCAAGGAGTGGGCCGCCACGCTGGGCGTCGAAAGGGTTCGCGCGCTCGAAACCGACCTCCGCACGATGGCACCGTCGGAGGGCTTCCGCCTCGACGTCGCCGGCTGGTTCGGGGCCTAGAAGGGGCAACCGGGGTTGGGCGCGTCCCGCGACAGCGGGCTTCCGTGCGGCAGCACGTAGAGCACCTCCAGCACCACCGGTGCCGTCCCGAGGTTCCGTCCGATGTGGACGGTGTCGCTCGGCTCGGTGAAGACGGCGCCCTCGCGGTACAGGCCGTCGAGCGCGCAGTCTGCCGAGTTGTGCGTCAGCGTGCCTGCCTTGACGTACGCGTGCAGCGTGCCGTCGTGGTAGTGCCAGCCGGTGTAGCCACCGGGCTGGATGACGACCTCGCGCAGCACGTAGTCCGTGCCCCCGACCGTCCTCTGGTGGAAGATCGTCCCGGTCACGCCGGATCCGGGCGTCGCGTCGGCCGTCGCGGGGACGGCCAGTGCGAGAACGAGAGTGGCGAGCAGTGTGGTCACGGACCGGCGCATGAGCGAACCGTACCGCGATCGGCACTGCCCGAAAGGGCCGTTCAGTCCGCCCGAAGCGTCCGCCGCAGCATCTTGCCGCTCTCGGTCCGCGGCAGCCGCTCGCGGAAATCGAACCGGCGCGGCGTCTTGAACCCGGCGAGCTCGGCTCGGCAGTGCTCTTCGAGCCGCTTCGCCAGCGCGGCGTCCCCGATCGTCCCCTGGATCGGTTGGACGACCGCGACGACCCGTTGCCCCCACTCGGGATCCGGTTCGCCGATCACCGCGACGTCGGCGACGTCGGGATGGCCCAGCAGCCGCGCCTCGATCTCGGCCGGGTAGACGTTCACGCCACCGGAAAGGATGAGATCCGTCCGCCGGTCGCGCAGGAACACCCGCCCCGCGGTGTCGAGATAGCCGACGTCGCCGACGGTGACGAACTCCCCGGAGCGCGCGGCGGCCGTCTTGCCCGGATCGCCGTGATAGTCGAATTTCGTGTGCGCGGAGCTGAAGTAGAGCGTCCCGGTCTCGCCGGCGGGGAGCTCGCGGCCGTCGTCGTCGAGCACCTTGACCCGCACGCCGTCCAGCGGCGTGCCGACCGTTCCCGGCTCGGTGAGCCAATCGCGCGCGTGCACGGCCGTGATCAGGCCCTCGGACGCGCCGTAGTACTCGTGGACCACTGGTCCGAGCCAGGCGAACATCCGCTCCTTGACCTCCCTGGGGCAAGGCGCGGCACCGTGGATGACGGAGGTCAGGCTCGACAGGTCGTACCGCGCGCGGACGTCTTCGGGCAGCCGCAGCATCCGGTGGAACATCGTCGGCACCAGATGTGTGCTCGTCACGCGGTGCTTTTCGGTGAGCCGCAGTGTTTCCTCGGAGTCGAACCGGTCCATCAGTACGAGCGTGTGCCCGAGATGCAGGATCGCGGTCGAGAACATGCCCGGCGCCGCGTGGTAGAGCGGGCAGGCGACGAGGTGCACACCGTGCCCCGGCCGGACGTCCAAGCGTTCGAGGACGTTCGCGTGGATCGGGTGCAGCGCGGGCGGCCGCCCGGACAGCGCGCGCCGGACGCCTTTGGGGCGTCCTGTGGTCCCTGAGGTGTAGAGCATCGTCTGGCCCGCGGTCCGTCGGCCGGGCGTGGTGGCGGGCCGGTCCGCGCCCCACGCCGCGTAGTCCGCCCAGCCGGGCGTCTCTCCGCGCGAAAACCGGTGCAGGCCCTGTAATTCCGCGGTACACGTGGCGGCGATGTCCGCGTCCGCGATGGCGGCCTTGGCGCCGCTGTCGGCCGCGATGTAGGCGATCTCACCCGGTGAGGACCGGTGGTTGACCGGCGTGAAGTACATCCCCGCCTGCAAGGTCGCCAGCAGGAGCTCGTAGTAGGTGAGTCCATTGTGGAGGATCGCGACGATGCCGTCGCCCTCGCCGAGCCCGAGCGCCCGCAAGGCGTGGGTCAGCTGATTCGCGCGCGCCGACAGTTCGCCGAAGGTGGTCTCCCGGCCGTCAACGTCGATCACCGCGACGCGGCCGGGATCGTGGGCGGCGATCTCGTAGAACGTGGTCATTCCGGGCGCCGCAGGCTCTCCAGATGCCGCCGGAGCACCGCGCGCATCAGCTCCGGCGACGTCCGGCCTGTCGACAACGCGAGCCCGTCCAGCAGCGCGGCCAGCCGTTCGGTCTCCACGGCCAGGTCGAGGCCTTCGAGGAGACCGCCTGCTTCGTTCGCGCCGTCGAGCACCCGCCGGACGAGGGCGCGGACCCCGTCGTACATGCGCGCGGCCTCCTCGGCGAGATCCGGGCGATTCTTCGCGGCGGCCGAAAACGCCAGCCAGACATCGGTTTCGGCCCTGGTCTGCTCGGTGAGCGGGAGTAGTTCGCCGAGCAGCGCTTCGGTGATCTCCTGCCGCCGTGAGCGCGGTGTCGCGGGGTCGAGCAGTTCGGGGAGATGCCGGAGCAGTCTCGCTTCGAGCCGGTCGGCGAGTGACCGCATGGCGAACACGATCAGCTCGTCGTGGCCGCGGAAGTAGTGCCGCACCGAACCGATCGCGAGACCGGCCTCCTCGGCCACGCTCCTGAGCGACGCCTGTGCGACACCGTCGCGCTGGATCACCCGGAAGACGGCTTCGGCTATCTCCAGGCGCCGGGCATCGGGGTCGACGATCTTGGGCACGTTGCCTTTATAGCACGACCTTGCTACTTTATTTGGCATGGTCATGCTACAAAGGGGGAGTCCATGCGGACCTGGTTGCTGATCGCGCTGGCGGTCGCCGTGGTGATCGTGATCGTCGTGCGGAGGTTGCGCGGGGAACCGCTGGTCGCCCGTGAGGTGTTCGGGGCGCCTGTGATCCTGCTCGCGATCGGCGTCTACGGCCTGGTCAAGCTCGAAAGCTTCACGTTCACGGACGGAGCCTGGCTCGTGCTGGGTTCCGTCGTCGGGTGCGGTCTCGGAGCGGTGCGCGCCACCACCACGAAACTGTTCGAGCGCGACGGCGTGCTGTGGTTGCGCTACACCGGCTGGACGTTCGGCGTCTGGGTGCTGTCGCTCGTGGTGAACTTCGGGATCGGCTTCCTGGCCACGCTGGCCGGGGCGCATCCCGACGCGCGGCCGGTCACGTTGTCGATCGGTGTCAGCCTGCTGGGGGAGGCGTTGGTACTCGGTAGGCGCGCGAAGACGACGGGGCTGCCGTACGCCCCGCCGTCCGAGTCGGTGCCTTCGCGCCGCTAGGCCAATTTCCCGACTTCGCCGACGAGGAGGGCGATGTCGTCCTCGGTGTTGAAGTAGTGCACCGAAGACCGGACCAGCGGCGGTAATCCACGCTCGACGAAATCGAACTGGGCGGATGTCGCTTCCGTGACGCTGACGTTGATCTTCGCCGCGGCCAGACGCTGTTTCACTTCCTGTGACGGCGTTTTCGCCACGCTGAACGTGACGATCCCGCACTTGCGTGTGCCTTGGTCGTGCACGCGGACGCCGGGGATCTCGTGCAGCGCGTCGCGCAGTTTCGCCGCGAGAGCGGCGACGCGGGCTTCGATGGCGGGCATACCCCATTCGAGGGCGTAGTCGATCGCCGCGCCGAGGCCGTGCAGAGCGGCGTGATCGCGTTCCCAGACCTCGAACATCTTCGCCGTCGGATCGACTTCGTAGGTTTCGGGCGCGGTCCACGCCGCCGAATGCAGGTCGAGCATCGCGGGCTCGACGCGCTCGCGCAGCCGCGGGTGCGCGTAGAGGAACCCGGTGCCCCGTGGCCCGCGCAGGTATTTGCGGCCGGTGACGCTGAGGGCGTCGCAGTTGAGGCGCGCGACTTCGAGGTCGATCTGGCCGGCGCTCTGGCACGCGTCCAGCAGGAACGGGATCCCGGCCTCGCGCGCGACCGCGCCGATCTCCTCGGCGGGGTTCACCAGCCCGCCCTGGGTCGGCACGTGGGAGACGGCGATCAGCTTGACGTCGCCGTCGACGCGGCGCTTGAGGTCCTCGACGTCCAGTTGCCCGGTCTCGTCGTTGTCGACCACCTCGACGACGGCGCCGGTGCGCTTCGCGATCTGCAGGAAGGAGATGACGTTGCTCGCGTACTCGGATTTCGCCGTCAGGATCCGGTCGCCCGCGGCGAACGGCAGCGCGTAGAAGATCGCCTGCCATGACCGGGTGGCGTTGTCGGTCAGGGCGATGTCTTCGGGGTCGGCGCCGACGAGGCGCGCGGCCGAGGCGTAGACGCCGTTCATCCGCTCCGTGGTCGCCGAAGCCTGCTCGTATCCGCCGATCAGGGCTTCTTCCCGCAGGTAACCGACGACGGTGTCGGTCACCCGCGCGGGCGGCAGCGACGATCCGGCGTTGTTGAGGTGGACCACCTCCGCGCAACCCGGGGTCTCGGCGCGGGCGCGGTGCACATCGAAGTCCGTCATGCCTAACTGAATACAGTACGGTCGAAGTGCATGCAATACTGCACTGATGACGAGGAACCTGCTCCGGCGCGACCTCGCGGAGGAGATCACCGCCCGCGTGCTCGACGGCCGCATCGCCGCGGACAGCCGCATCAACGAGGTGCACTTGGCCCGCGAACTGGGCGTCAGCCGGACCCCGTTGCGCGAGGCGCTGATCGGGCTGGCCGACCGCGGGCTGCTCGTCTCGGCGCCGGGCCGCGGCTTTCTCGTGCCGCCGTTCGATCCGGACGAGGCCCGGCAGCTGTACCCGCTCGTCGCGGAGCTCGAATCGCTGGCGTTGCGCTGGAGTTCGCCGCAGGACCTCGCCGGGCTCACCGGCGGTCTTGACCGGGTCGCCGCCGAGATGACCGCGGAACTGGCCAGGCAGGGCGACCTGTCCACTTTGGACGACCGCTGGCACGCGCTGCTCGTCTCGCGGTGCACGAATCCGCATCTGCTGCGCCTGCTCGAACAGACGAAGCCGTTGCTGAAACGCTATGACGCGCGTTATTTCGGTGGCGTCGAACGCGCCAAGGAGAGTATCGACGAGCACCACCGGATCGCCGAGGCGATCCGCGTCTCGGACCTCGCGACGGCACTGGAACTGCTCGTGCGGAACTGGGTGAAAACGTTGGCATATCTGGAAGACATGGGGTGACACGATGTTCGTGACGGCACATCTGAGCGACAACCATCTCGACGGCGGGGAGCGCGCCGACGAACGCACCGCACGGGTCATGCGGTACCTGGAAGGCCTGGCGACACCGGTCGACGCGATCCTGGTGACCGGTGACATCACCGACCACGGCACCTTGGAGGAATACCGGCGCGCGGCCGAGCTCTTCAAGACCGGCGTCCCGCTCTTCGTCTGCCCCGGAAACCACGACAAGCGCGGCCCGTTCCGCGAAGGGCTGCTCGGCCAGGCGCCGGACGACGCCCCGGTCAACGCGGCGCATACCGTCGGCGACGTCACGTTCGTCATGGCCGATTCGACCATCCCCGGCAAACCCGACGGGCAGTTCGACGACGAGACCATGGCCTGGCTGGACGGCGTACTCGGCGACGGTGATGGCCCCGCCTTCATCGCCTTCCACCACCCGCCGGTCGCGCTCGGGCTGCCGTTGGTGGACGCGATGCGCCAATACGGTGAGGAAAAGCTGGCCGAGGTGCTCGCGCGTCACCCGCGCGTGGTCGCCTTGCTCTGCGGGCACGTTCACGCGGCGGCGTCGACGACGTTCGCGGGCGTGCCCCTTCGGTCGGCGCCGTCGGTCGGGTCGAGCATCCTGTTCCCGTGGGAGCGGGACGGACTGCGGCCCTGGGGTGAAGGCGGGCCGGTGGACTACGACCTGCCGCCGTCGCTGCTGTTCCACGTGCTGCACGACGACGGCAGGCTGACCACGCACCAGCGGGTCGTGCCGGCCTGAGGGGGAATCAGGTGAGGCGACGCCGTCGCGAGGTGTTGCGAAAGTGGCTTTCGCAACGCGCTCGTGTGCCGTCCATCCTCACCGGCCCGCGAACACCGGCAACGTGATCCGGGACGGCCGCGCGGGGTCGTGGAAGATCTCGAACCGCGCGGGTTTCCCGTCCACCGCGCTGAAAACCGGCTCACCGGTGCCGTGGTTGCGGGCGAAGCGCGGGAACGCGCCGCCCGCGACCTGCACCCGCAGGCGGTGCCCGCGCCGGAACCGGTACGCCGTCGGGTCGAGCAGGATCTCGGCGGCGACCACACCATCCACATCGGACTCCGGGGTGCCGGGCCGCAGGCGGAGGATCCCGTCGGTGACGTTGCGGGAGACACCGCGACGGTCCACATCGCATAGCCGGACGAAGACGTCGCCGTGCCCGCCGTCGGTCCGGACGTGCACCAGCGCGGAGATCTCGCCGATGACGTCGAGATCGCGCTCCAGCACGTCACCGGTGAAGAGCAGCACGTCCGGCCGCGCTTCGACGTCCTTGTTGTCCTGCTGTTTCCGCACCCCCGACAGCAGTGGGCCGCCGACCGTCGGCGTCGGATCGGCCGGATCGAAGGTGAACCTGCCCGGTTTCGACTCCACCGGTTCATCGGGGGAAAGCCTGCCGGGACGCAGGAAGTACGGGGTGGCGTCGGACTCCGGCGGCCAGCTTTCGAAGTCCAGCCAGCGTCCGGAGCCCTGGAGGTACAGGCGCACGGGTGACTGCCTGAGCGGCGCGCGATCACCGAGAAGGTGAGCGGAGAGGAAGCCGATCTGGTCGGTGATCAGGGTTTTCAGGCTCGCGGGCTCGCCGTGGGCCCACGGTCCGATGGTGATCCGCGGTGCACGTCCTGCCGCGGCGAGCTCCTTGAAGTCGCGCAGCTGGGCTGAGATGAACAGGTCGTACCAGCCGGTCACCATGGACACCGGGGTCGTCAGCCGCGCGACTTCGGCACTGTGGTCCGACGGCGCCCAGAAGTCGTCGCCGGGTTCGGCGTGCGCGGAGACGTCCTGCAGGAACCGCACCTGCTTGCCGATGGCCGCGACGTCGGCGCCGGAAACCGGCAGAGATGCCATGGCGCGGCGGGTCTTCTTCGTCTGCCAGGGATTCGGCAGGCCGGCGAACCGGCCTTCCTGGCGGCCGATCAGCGCCGACCACGAGACCATGTTGTCGACCGCGAGGATCCCGCCGGGATAAAAGGTCGACACGAACTCCGAAGCGGTGACGCCGAGGCACAGCGCTGCGAGCGGCTCGTCGAGGTACGGCGCGACGGCCCACTGCGTGTGGCCGAGGTAGCTCGCCCCCGCCATCGCGACCCGGCCGTCGCACCACGGCTGCTCGCGCAGCCACGCGACGGTGGCGAGGCCGTCCTCCTTCTCCAGGTGGAACGGCCGGAACTCGCCGCCGGAGCCGAAGGTCCCGCGCGTGCTCTGGAGAACCGTCTGCAACCCGTGCCGCGCGAACGTCTCGCCGAAGATCCTGCCCATCAGGCCCTTGCGGCCGTACGGCGTGCGGATCAGCACCACCGGCCGCGGCTCGTCGCCCGGGACGGCGTAGCGATCCGCCAGCAGCCGGACACCGTCGGGCATCGGGACGGGGATCGCCTTGGTGACCGAGGGGGCAGGCCCTTCGGCGGGCGGGAGGCCGAGGTACCGGTCGAGGAGTCGGTCGAGCACGCTGGGCGCCTTTCGTGCGGAGGATCACCTTCCGCTTACGACCGTACCCCGCAGGTCAGGAAAGGGGCTTTCAGGACGAATGGTGTCCTGAAAGGCCCTTTCCTGACACTGGCGCGGGGCGGACCGCCCGGTACCGCCCCGCGGGTCTCAGGAAAGCCGGGCGAGCGTCTCCGGCTTCAGCAGCTTCGCCAGCTCTTCGGCGGGCAGAAGTCCCTTCTCGACGACGAGTTCCGCCACGCCACGCCCGGTCTCGAGCGCTTCCTTGGCGATCTCGGTCGCCGCCGCGTACCCGATCTTCGGGTTCAGCGCGGTCACCAGCCCGATCGAATTCTCGACGTAGCCCCGCATCACGTCCGCGTTCGCGGTGATCCCGGAGACGCATCGTTCCGCCAGCACCAGGCACGCCGACCGCAGATGCGTGATGCTCTCCGAAAGCGAATGCAGGATCAGCGGCTCGAACGCGTTGAGCTGCAACTGCCCGGCCTCGGCCGCCATCGTGACGGCGACGTCGTTGCCGATGACCTCGAACGCGACCTGGTTGACCACCTCGGGGATCACCGGGTTGATCTTGCCGGGCATGATCGACGACCCGGCCTGCACCGGCGGCAGGTTGATCTCGTTGAACCCGGCCCGCGGCCCGGACGAGAGCAGCCGCAGATCGTTGCAGCTCTTCGAAAGTTTCACCGCGATCCGCTTGAGTACGCCGGAAAGGTGCACGAACGCGCCGCAGTCCTGGGTCGCCTCGACGAGGTCCGCCGCGGACACGACGGGCAGGCCGGTGATCTCGCGCAGATGCGCGACGGCGGCCTCGGCGTACCCTGGCGCGGCGTTGAGCCCGGTGCCGATCGCGGTCGCGCCGAGGTTGATCTCGTGCAGCAGCGTCACCGCTTCGGTGAGCCGAAGCCGGTCTTCGCCGAGCATGACCGCGTAGGTGCCGAATTCCTGCCCCAGTGTCATCGGGACGGCGTCCTGCAACTGTGTGCGGCCCATCTTCAGCAGATCGTGGAACTCGACGGCCTTGGCCGCGAAAGCCCGCTCCAGCACGACCATCGCCTCGGCCAGCTCGTGGACGGCGATGATCGTCGCGACGTTGACCGCGGTCGGGTACGCGTCGTTGGTCGACTGCCCGAGGTTCACGTGCTCGTTCGGGTGCACGCGGGCGTAGTCGCCCTTCTCGTGCCCGAGCAGTTCGAGCGCGCGGTTCGCGATCACCTCGTTGGCGTTCATGTTCGTCGAGGTCCCCGCGCCGCCCTGGATGACGTCGACGACGAATTGGTCGTGCAGCGCGCCTTCGCGGATCTCACGGCAGGCCTGGCGGATCGCGTCGGCGACGTCCGGCTCCAGCAACCCCAGATCGGCGTTGGCGCGGGCCGCGGCCTCCTTGACCGAGGCGAGTGCCTCGATCAGATGCGGGTACGCGGAGATCGCGGTGCCGGTGATGGGGAAGTTCTCCCTGGCGCGCGCGGTGTGCACACCCCAGTAGGCGTCGGCGGGGACTTCCTTGTCCCCCAGCAGATCGTGTTCCACGCGGTGCATCGAAGACTCCTCAGGCGGCGAGTTCGGGTTCGGCCAGCACGCCCGTCACGCGCAGACCGGGAGTGGGTTCCAGCACGTTCGGATCGACACCGCACAGCGCGAGCGTGGCGGCGAGCACCGGCCGCCGCGCGCGGTCGCCACCGTCGGCGATCTTGATCGCGATCGCCGTCCCGTCCGGGAGAGCGGCGACCTGGACGGCTTCGAAACCGTCCTTGGCGATCAGGCCGGGCACCGCGCGCATGAGCGTGGTGACGTCGCGACGCGTACCGGCGACCAGTTCCGGATGCTTCCGGATCCCCTCGGCGACAAGGCCTTCGGGCGTTCCTGGCGCCGACGCGGCGATTTTGCCGACCGCGCGGGCGAGCCCGCGCAGCGAGACCGCGAACAGAGGAGCGCCACAACCGTCGACGGCCACCTTCGGGACGCGTTGCCCGGTCAGGTCTTCGACGCACTCCGCGATCGCGCGCTGGAGCGGATGGCCGGGATCCAGATAGTCCTTTGTGGACCAGCCGTGCAGGCGGCACGTCGCGAGCATGGCGGCGTGCTTGCCGGAACAGTTGTGCGCCACTCGCGAAGCCGTCCGTCCCGAAGCGACCCACGTGTCACGCTCGACCGGGTCGAACGGCAGGTCCTCCGGCGTCCGCAGATCCTCCGTGGTGAGCCCTGCGCCATCGAGCGTCCCGCGCACTTCGGCCAGGTGGATCTCCTCGCCGGAGTGGCTGGCCGCCGCGACGGCGAACCCGGCGGGGCTCAGGTCGATCCCGAGCCGCGCCATCGCCGTGGCCTGCAAGGGTTTCGCCGCCGAACGCGGATAGAACGCCGCCTCGACGTCGCCCGCGGCGAACAGCACGCGGCCGTCGGGAGCGAGCACCACGGCCGAACCGTGGTGCACCCCCTCGACCATTCCGTCGCGGAGGAGGTGCACCAGCGGTTCGTGCGCGGGAACGCGGAGCTCCGGGATCACAGCTTCGTCTTTTCGAAGACGTCCATGTTGATCCGCTTGCGGACCCCGAACCAGCCCGCCACCAGCGCGAGCCCGATGACCGGCAGGCAGTACAGGGTGATCCGGCCGGTCTCGTCGAAGCCCATCAGCACCACGACCGCGGCGAGGAAGATCAGCGTCGCGATCTCGGTGTAGGGCGAGAACGGCAGGCGGTACGACGGGCGCTCGACCTCGCCGCGCTTGGCCTTGCGGACGAACAGCAAATGGGACAGCACGATGATCGCCCAGGTGCCGAGGATGCCGATGGCGGCGAAGTTCAGCACGATCTCGAAGGCCTGGCTCGGCACGACGGCGTTCAGGCCGACACCGACCACGCAGACCGCGGAAGTGAGCAGGATCCCGCCGTAGGGCACGTGGTTCTTGTTCATCACGCCGGTGAACTTCGGCGCGGAGCCCGCCATCGACATCGACCGCAGGATGCGGCCGGTGGAGTAGAGGCCAGAGTTCAGGCTGGACAGGGCCGCCGTCAGCACCACGAGGTTCATGACGTTGCCCGCCTGCGGCACCCCGATATGCGAGAGCACGGTGACGAACGGGCTCTCGTTCTTCGAATAGGAGTCCCACGGCATCAGCATCGCCAGCAGGATCACCGAGCCGACGTAGAAGATCCCGATCCGCCACATGATCGAGTTGATCGCCTTCGGCATGATCTTGCGCGGGTTCTCCGTCTCACCGGCGGCGACGCCGACCAGCTCGACCGAGGCGTAGGCGAACACGACACCCTGGACGATCAGCACCATCGGCAGCAGACCCGCGGGGAAGATCCCGCCGTGGTCGGAGATCAGCGAGAAGCCCGGCGTGGTGCCGTCGATCGGCTGCTGGGTGACCAGCAGGAAGATCCCGATCCCCATGAAGGTCACCAGCGCGGCGACCTTGATGATGGCGAACCAGAACTCCATCTCGCCGAACAGTTTCACCGAAACCATGTTCAGCGCCAGCACCACCGCGAGCGCGATGAGCGCCAGCACCCACTGCGGGATCGGCGTGAAGAACGACCAGAAATGCGCGTACAGCGCGATCGCGGTGATATCCGCGATACCGGTCGTCGACCAGTTCAGGAAGTGCATCCAGCCCGCGACGAAAGCGCCCTTCTCACCCATGAATTCGCGGGCGTAGGAGACGAAGGCGCCGGAGGAGGGCCGGTACAGGATGAGTTCGCCGAGCGAGCGCACCACGAAGAACGCGAAAAGGCCGCAGACCGCGTACACGATCGCGAGCGCGGGGCCCGCCTGCGCGAGCCTGCCGCCCGCGCCGAGGAACAGGCCGGTGCCGATGGCGCCGCCGATCGCGATCATGTTGACGTGGCGGGGTTTCAGCGCCTTGTCGTAGCCGGCGTCACCGGCGTCGGCGAGCACCGGCGCGGATTTGCTGTCGTCCGCGCTGAGGGTCTGTTCGGTCACGATTTCAGTCGTCCTTGTTCTGCTGCGTCGTGTGGCCTGGCCGCACGATGGTGGTGAGCGCGTACTCGACGTGTTCGAGATGGGAGGTCATCGCCGCGACGGCGTCGGCTTCGGAGCCGGCGGCGATGGCGGTGACGATCTCACGGTGCTCGGTGTTCGAGCGGGTCCGACGATCCCCCAATTGGTTGAGAAAGGACGACTGGCGGGCCAGCGCGTCCCGGATCTCTTCGATGACCTTGCCGAACACCGGATTGCCCGAGGCCTGGGCGATGGTGATGTGGAACAGCGAGTCCAGCGCCACCCACGCGGTGTTGTCGGTTTCGACGTCCATCCGCTCGACGAGGTGACCGAGGAGGTCCAGGTCGTCGGTGCTGCGGCGCAAGGCCGCGTAACCGGCGACGGGGATCTCGACGTGCCGCCGGACCTCGAACAGGTCGCGGGCCGAGTAGGTCCCGAAGGTGGGGTTCTCGACCGGCCCGGTGGCGGTCACGAAGGTCCCTTTGCCCGTTTTGGACACGGTGAGCCCGAGTGCCTGCAGCCCCCGCAACGCTTCGCGGACGACCGAACGGCTGACCTCGAACTCCTTGCCGAGCGCGGATTCCGACGGCAGTTTCTGGCCGACGGGGTACTCGCCGCGCTCGATGGCACCGCGGAGGTGGGCCAGAACGGCCTCCATCGCGCTGACGCGTCGTGGACCACCGTGTCCGGCTGTCTGGCTGTCAGACAGGTTCATGGGACGAGATCGTGGGGTCGGCCCCACGCTTTGTCAAGCGTTCGGCCGAGCGCCCCGATCCAGCCTGCGAGGTCCGCTTCAGCGGGGTAAGGGGAACCCGTGCAGGGCACCTTCGCGGGCACGGAGTTCCGTGAGGACACCGGATTCCCGAGCGCGAGTGGCCAGTGTCACAAGGCCGCCGCGACCCCGCGAACGTCAAACGCGGTGGAGCGCGATCACCGGGAACGGCCTGCTGGTCTTCGCCTGATGCTCAGCCAGCCGCGGGAACGCCTTCGCCTGCTTCGCGAACAAGCGGTCCCGAGCCGCTCCGGTGACCTCGACCGCGTGCGCGGTGAAGGCCTCTCCGTCGGCCTCGACGTCGACGGACGGCTCCGCGACCAGATTGCGGTACCAGTCCGGATGCCCGTGCGCGCCACCGTTGGCGGCGAAGACGACGTAGCGGTCGTCGTCGGCCAGGAACAGCATCGGCGTCACGTGCCGTCGTCCGGTGCGGGCGCCGGTGGTGGTGAGCAGCAAAGTCGGGAGACCGTCGCCGTGGCGACCGTTCGCGCGGAACTCCGCGATCACCTGTTCGTTCATGGCCTGCAGGTCGATCATCAACTCTCCGGGCGGTTCGGTGATCTTGGCGGCTGGCCAGTCTGCCCATCCATGCCCAGGTCGGCAAGCATTTTTCGATCATCGCTGTTCACAACGCCGAAACTGTCGGTGCCGGTGGCGATACTGGTCCTGTGTCCCCCGTCAGCCGCGGCCGCAAGCCCGCCGAACGACCGAAGAGCCGGCACTCACGCCGTCCGCGTTCGCCTCTGGACGTGACCAGGGTGGAGCGCTGGCCGAAGCTGCTCCACGGGCCGATCGAGCTTTCGGACTGTGTCGTCCGAGGCCGGGTTGATCGGGACCGGGTCGTCCTGGCCGCCAAGCTGACGGCGGGCGAACGCTCGGTCGGGGTCGAGGTGGTGGTCAACGATCGCGAGGTCGACGTGATCGAGCTCCATCCCGAACCCGAGGACCTCTTTGCGGTGCGTCGCAACGGCTTCGAGGTGAGCCAGGCGCCGCTGACCCCCGAAGAGTTCCGGAGCCAGGTCGAAGCGGCCTTGATCGTCAGAGCGGACTCGGACCGCTGGTACGAAGACCACTCTCCGGGCATGGTCGAGATGAGTTTGAAGTTCAGGCCCGATCTGCCCGCACGCGCCGGCCAGCTTCGCCGGTGGCTCGGTCTCCCCGACTACGAGCCGGTGCCCCGGTCCGCGGTGGCCGATCCGCTCCCGGTCGTGCTTCCCCCGCACGGGCCGGCCACCGGGATGTGGATCGCGGTTGCCGTGGAGGAACCGGAGCCCGCGATCTGGCGGCGGCTCGAAGTCCGCTCCGACATCACCCTGGCCGCCTTGCACCGGATCCTCGCGGCCGCGTTCGAGAGGGACGAACGACAGGAACATCGGTTCGAGACCGCGTACGGCGGGTTCAGCGCCGACGTCCGGCACTGGGACGGTGACCGCTTGGACGAAGAGGTGACCCTGGGACAGGTCGTGAGCGCGCCAGGGCATCGGCTGATCTACAACGCCGGGGATTGGGAGCATTGGCTCCGTGTCGAGAAGCTGGTCGACCTCCCTCGCACGGCGAGTTGCCTCGGCGGGAAGCGGGCGGCGCCACCGGCGGAATGCGAAGACGCGCGGGGTTATGAGCTGCTCATGGCTGCGCTGAGAGGGCAGTACGACGAAGACGACGAGGACCTGATCGAGGAACTCGGCCCCGGATTCGATCCGGAGTGGTTCGACAGGGAGGTGGTCAACGAGCGACTGGCCCGGCTGAGCTGATCCGGCGCCCCGTTCGGGGGTAACGGAGGTCATCGCGAACCGCACCGCGTCGGTGCTTGGCGGCGGCCTGCCGGAGGGGGAGACTGGCCCTCGCCGGGGTGCCATCCCGCCCGGGCGCCGTCGGACCTCGGCGCATAAGGTGGGAGGACCGGCCCGCGTCAAGCAGCCAGGGATCCGTCTGCCTAGGGGAGGTTTTCGCTGGTGTCGAACGATTCCTTCGTCCACCTGCATGTGCACACCGAGTACTCGATGCTCGACGGTGCGGCGAAGATCGCCCCCTTGTTCAAGGAGGCGGCGCGCCTGGGCATGCCCGCGGTCGGGATGACCGACCACGGCAACATGTACGGCGCGGACGAGTTCTACCAGCAGGCGGTCAAACACGACCTCAAGCCGATCATCGGCATCGAGGCCTACGTCGCGCCGGAGAGCCGGTTCCACAAGAAGCCGGTCTTCTGGGGCCAGTCGAACCAGCGTGGCGCCGACGAGTTCGGTGAGGGCGGTGACGTCTCCGGTGGTGGTGCCTACACCCACATGACGATGCTCGCCGAGAACTCCACCGGTCTGCGCAACCTGTTCAAGCTCTCGTCGCTCGCGAGCATGCAGGGCTACTACCGCAAGCCCCGGATGGACCGCGAGCTGATCGCGGAGAACCACCACGGCATCATCGCGACCACCGGCTGCCCCTCTGGCGAGGTGCAGACGCGGCTGCGGCTGGGGCAGCGCACCGAAGCGATCCAGGCCGCTTCGGACTACAAGGACATCTTCGGCGCCGACAACTTCTTCCTCGAACTGATGGACCACGGGCTGCCGATCGAGCGGTCGGTCCGTGAGGGCCTGCTCGAGATCGGCAAGCTGCTCGATCTCAAGCCGCTGGCCACCAACGACTCGCACTACGTCACCAAGGACCAGGCCGACACCCACTCCGCGCTGCTGTGCGTGCAGGCGGGCAAGACGCTGAACGACCCGAACCGGTTCAAGTTCGACGGCGACGGCTACTACCTGAAGTCGGCCGCCGACATGCGGGAGTACTGGGACAAGGAGGTCCCCGGCGCCGCCGACTCGACGCTGCTGATCGCCGAGCGCGTCGAGTCCTACAAGGACGTGTACACGCACAAGGACCGGTTGCCCTTCTTCGAGGTCCCCGAGGGCTACGACCAGGGCACCTGGCTGCGGGAAGAGGTCGCGCGCGGCCTCAAGTGGCGCTATCCGGACGGCGTGCCGGACCCGTACTACAACGAGCGCATCGAGATCGAACTCGACGTCATCATCGGGAAGGGCTTCCCCGCCTACTTCCTCATCGTCGCCGACCTCATCAACTACGCCCGTAAGGTCGGCATCCGCGTCGGCCCCGGCCGAGGTTCCGCCGCCGGCTCGCTGGTCGCGTACGTCCTCGGTATCACCAACCTGGACCCGATCCCGCAGAAGCTGCTGTTCGAGCGGTTCCTGAACCCCGAGCGCGTCTCGATGCCCGATATCGACATCGACTTCGACGACCGCCGTCGCGGCGAGATGATCCGTTACGCCACCGAGAAGTACGGCGTCGACAAGGTCGCACAGGTCATCACCTTCGGCACCATCAAGACCAAGGCGGCCATCAAGGACTCCGCCCGCGTCCACTTCGGCCAGCCGGGGTACGCGATCGCGGACCGGATCTCGAAGGCCCTCCCGCCGCCGATCATGGCGAAGGACATCCCGCTCTCGGGCATCGTCGACTCGAAGCACGAGCGCTACGGCGAAGCGGCCGAGGTCCGCGCGCTCGTCGAGACGGACGAGGAGTGCAAGACGATCTTCGAGACCGCGCGCGGTCTCGAAGGCCTGATCCGCAACGCCGGCGTCCACGCCTGCGCGGTCATCATGTCCTGCGACCCGCTGACCGACGCCATCCCGCTGTGGCAGCGCGACGACGGTTCGATCATCACCGGCTGGGACTACCCGTCGTGCGAGGCCATCGGCCTGCTGAAGATGGACTTCCTCGGCCTGCGGAACCTCACCGTCATCGGTGACGCGATCGACAACATCAAGACCAACCGCGGGATCGACATCGACCTCGACACCCTCGGCGTCGACGACAAGGCGACCTACGAACTGCTGTCCCGCGGTGACACGCTCGGCGTGTTCCAGCTGGACGGCGGGCCGATGCGTGACCTGCTGCGCCGCATGCAGCCGACCCAGTTCGACGACATCGTGGCGGTGGGCGCGCTGTACCGCCCCGGCCCGATGGGCATGAACGCGCACAACGACTACGCCGACCGCAAGAACGGGCGGCAGAAGGTCAAGCCGATCCACCCCGAGCTCGACGAGCCCCTGAAAGAGATCCTGGCCGACACCTACGGCCTGATCGTCTATCAGGAGCAGATCATGCACATCGGCCAGAAGGTGGCCGGGTACTCGATGGGCCGCGCGGACGTGCTCCGCCGCGCGATGGGCAAGAAGAAGCAGGAAGTCCTCGAGAAGGAGTTCGAGGGCTTCGAGGCCGGGATGAAGTCGAGCGACCTCGTTCCCGGCGGTTTCTCGTCCGAGGCGATCAAGGCGCTCTGGGACACGATCCTCCCGTTCGCCGGCTACGCGTTCAACAAGAGTCACGCGGCCGCGTACGGCCTGATCTCCTACTGGACCGCGTACCTCAAGGCGAACTTCACACCGGAGTACATGGCCGCGCTGCTCACCTCGGTCGGTGACAACAAGGACAAGTCCGCGGTCTACCTCTCGGAATGCCGCCGCCTCGGGATCAAGGTGCTCCCGCCGGACGTCAACGAGTCGGCGCTGAGGTTCGCGGCCGTCGGGGACGACATCCGCTTCGGTATGGGTGCCGTCCGCAACGTCGGCGCGAACGTCGTCGAGTCGATCATCAAAACCCGCGAGGAGAAGGGGAAGTACTCCTCGTTCACCGACTTCCTCGACAAGTCCGAGCTGGTGGCCTGCAACAAGCGCGTCATCGAATCGCTGATCAAGGCGGGCGGGTTCGACTCGCTCGGCAACACGCGGCTCTCGATGATCCAGGTGCACGAGGACGCGGTCGAGGCGGTGGTCCCGCTCAAACGCCAGGAGGCGATGGGCCAGTTCGACCTCTTCGGCTTCGGCGGGGACGACGAGGCCGGGGACGCGGTGTCCTCGTCGCCGCTCGCGCACCTGAAGTTCGGCGAAGAGGAGTATCCGCGCAAGCAGCTCCTGGCCTACGAACGGGAGATGCTCGGCCTCTACGTCTCGGCGCATCCGCTGGACGGTGCCGAACGCATCCTGCGCAAACACGCGCCGCGGCCGATCGCCGCGATCCTCGCCGACCCGCCGAAGGAAGGCGAGCTGGTCGTCTCCGGGCTGATCACCTCACTGGAACGCCGGGTCAACAAGAAGGGCGAGCCCTGGGCGATCTGCACCATCGAGGACATGGACGCCTCGCTCGAGGTGCTGTACTTCCCGAAGTCCTACGCGATGTTCTCCGCCGACCTCATCGAGGACAACGCTGTGCTCGTCAAGGGCAGGGTGAACTGGCGCGAGGACAAGATGTCCATCTTCGGCGGCGGCCTCGTGCCGCTCGACCTGTCCGAGGTCGGCAACGGCGACGACGATCTTCCGCTGGTCCTGCTGGCCGCGGCGGAGAAGATCGACCAGTCGGTGGTCAGTGAGCTGAAGCAGACCCTGCTGGCGCACAAGGGCGAGACGCCGGTGCACCTCAAGCTGGTCGGCAAGAACCAGACGGTCTTCGCGCTCTACGACTATCCGGTCAAGGTGACGTCGATGCTGATCGGTGAGCTCAAGGGCATCCCCGGGATCGCCGCCAGCACCTGATGAGTACCTACGAACCCGACCCTCGGCGCTGGAAGGCGCTCGCCGTCACCCTCGCCGCCGGGTTCATGGGCCTGCTCGACGTCAGCATCGTCAACACGGCGCTGCCGTCGATCCAGAAAGACCTCGGCGCGTCGAGCGGCGGGATCCAATGGGTGGTTTCGGGCTACGCGCTGGCTTTCGGGCTGGTGCTGGTGACCGGCGGCAGGCTCGGTGACGCGCTCGGCCGCCGCCGCATGTTCCTGTTCGCTCTCGCCGCGTTCGTGCTGACCAGCGCGTTCGCCGGCGCGGCACCGAACGAGACGACGCTGATCATCGCGCGGCTCCTGCAGGGATTCGCCTCGGGCATGATGACGCCGCAGAACAGCGGGATGATCCAGGACCTGTTCCGCGGCGCGGAACGAGGCCGCGCGTTCGGCATGTTCGGCGCCACCGTCGGGATCTCGACCGCCGTCGGGCCGGTACTCGGCGGCGTGATCCTCGCTGTCTTCGGTGACCCGGAGGGCTGGCGCTGGGTCTTCTACGTGAACGTGCCCATCGGGATCCTCGCGTTCGCGCTGGCCCTGAGATGGCTGCCGAAAGCGGAAGCCCCGGCCAGAAGCCTGCGGGGTGAAATCGACTTCGTCGGCATCATGCTGCTGGGTGTCGCCGTACTCGGTGTCCTGCTTCCGTTGATCGAATCCGAACAGGGCGGGCTCAGCAGCCTGTGGTGGCTGTTCCTCGTCGCGGTGGTCTTCGGTTTCGCCTTCGTGCGCTGGGAACGCTCGATGGTCCGGCGCGGCCGTCCGCCGCTACTGGACACCCGGCTGTTCACCGGAACCCCTGGCTACGCGACGGGCGCGGCCGTCGGCGCGCTGTACTTCAGCGGATTCACCGGGATGTGG
This sequence comes from Amycolatopsis sp. NPDC057786, assembly GCF_042797905.1. Classification (NCBI taxonomy): domain Bacteria; kingdom Bacillati; phylum Actinomycetota; class Actinomycetes; order Pseudonocardiales; family Pseudonocardiaceae; genus Amycolatopsis; species Amycolatopsis sp. NPDC057786. The sequence continues at coordinate 2,579 of NZ_JBHVKW010000032.1, read as the reverse complement.
CTGGTCTTCGCCATCTTCTTCCAGCAGGGCCTCGGCTACACGCCACTGCAATCCGGGCTCGCCGTCACCTCCTTCGCGCTCGGCTCGGCCGTGTCGGCGGCGATCGCGGGACGGCTGGTGCCGAGGTGGGGCCGCAAGCTCACCGTCACCGGGCTGGTCATGGTGATCGCCGGGATGGTCACGGTCGCCGTTCTCGCCGGTCAGGACCCCGGCGCGGCGGCGGGGTGGTGGTTCGCGCTGCCGTTGCTCGTCGCGGGTGTCGGTGGCGGCATGGTCATCTCGCCCAACACCACGTTGACGCTGGAGTGCGTGCCGACGTCCATGGCCGGTGTCGCCGGGGGAGCGTTGCAGACCGGGCAACGGATCGGCACCGCGATCGGCACGGTCGTGCTGGCCTCGGTCTTCCACGCGGTACTCGGTGCGAACGGCGGCTATCCGTCGGCGCTGACCGCCGCGATGCTGTGCGCCGCCGCGTTGACCAGTTCGGCACTTTTACTCGCCGTGATCGAACTCCGCGCGCGCCGGAAGCGGCGCGTGCTCACTGAGCGGGAGGAAGCCGAGCGGACCGCCGCCGACAGTCAACGCGGCTGAGTCTTCCGTGCGTGCCGATGACTACGTTCGGCAAGATCGAATGCTCCATCCGAGTGACTGAGGGTGTCATCCCCTGGTGCTACTCAGAGCAACCGGGTACACCTAACGGAGCCTTCACCGCTGTGACTTGGCTACCGACAGTGGTATTTCTGTCGATCGATCGGGGATGGATCGATCGGCGGGAGCGATCGTGGTGAGTCCGGAGTTCTCAGGAATGGACACCCGCGGTCACGAACCGGTGGACAGCCGTCGGCGTCCGCGGGGGACCGTTCGGCGGCGGCCGGCTCAACACCACTGGCGAGCCGAGTACCGGTGAGGCATTCGCGCGGGTGGGTTCGCGCGGGGTCGCCTGGGGAGGTGCACCCGGCCCGGACCCACCCGCCGCGCGTTTCCTCCGAGTGTGTGAACCGCTTTCGGCTGCGAAGATCTCCGCAGATCGACTTGGCGAGGAGCACTGATGGCGGAGAGTTCTGTACGACGGAGCCGGCTGCGGGTCTGGTACCGGCCGATGAAGATGCGCGATTCCGGTGAAGGGCACCGGGTCGCGACCCCGTTGGAGCTGCTGTTCGACCTGTGTTTCGTGGTCGCCGTCGCGCAGGCCGCCGCCGGTCTGCACCACGCGATCGCCGAGAACCACATCGGGGACGGGGTACTCAGCTTCGGGATGGTGTTCTTCGCGATCTGGTGGGGCTGGCTGAACTTCAGCTGGTTCGCGTCGTCGTTCGACACCGACGACGTCCCGTACCGGCTGGTGACGCTCGTCCAGATCGCGGGCGGCCTGACCGTCGCCGCCGGTGTCTCGTCGGCCTTCAAAGGCGACTTCGGGATCGTGGTGGCGGGCTACGTCCTGATGCGGCTGGCGATGGTCGTGCAATGGCTGCGCGCCGCACGGACCGATCCGCACTGCCGCCCGGCCGCGCTGCGGTACGCCGTCGGCATCACGATCGTCCAGATCCTGTGGGTCGTCCGCCTCGGCCTTCCGGAGTCGTTGGCGCTGCCGTCGTTCTTCCTGTTCTTGGTGGCGGAACTCGCGGTCCCGGTGATCGCCGAACGCAAGCGCTGGACGGGCTGGCACCCGCACCACATCGCCGAGCGCTACGGCCTGTTCACGATCATCGTGCTGGGTGAATCCATCCTCGGCGCGACCACCGCGGTCAAGGAAGGGCTGGACGAAGGCAAGCACACCGGCAGCCTGATCTCGCTCGCCGCCGCGGGTCTCGTGCTGGTGTTCTCCCTGTGGTGGCTGTACTTCGACCAACCGGGTCACGTCCGGCTGGAGAAGGCGAAGAGCCTGTTCACCGTGGCGAGCTGGGGCTACGGGCACTATCTGATCTTCGCCTCGGCGGCCGCGCTCGGCGCCGGCCTCGAAGTCGCGGTCGACTACGACACCCACACCGGGCACGTCGCGTCCCTGCCCGCCGCCATGGCGACGACCGTGCCCGTCGCGATCTATCTGGTCAGCGTCTGGCTGATGCACATCGGGCCCACCAACGAATGCCGCCCGATCGCGATCGGCTTTCCGGTGACCGCGGTGCTCGTACTCGGCGCGTCGTTCACGCCGGCGCCCATCCACATCACCGCCGGGCTCGCCGCCGCCCTCGTCGTGCTGACGGTGGTCGCCACCCATGGCGAGCCGGTTCCGGGGGAGAGTCCGATCGACGCAGGTCAGAGCCCCGGCGCGAAAAAAGGGACCCCCCTGTGAACGCCGGTTTCGGGCCGTGTAATGTTCTCTTCGTCGCCAGGGAAACCGAGCGGCCGCCGGGAACACGAACCAAGCTCCCACCGGATGGTGGTAGAGTGGGTGGTCCCGAACCGGAGAGGTAACTCTACCCCCGCTGAAACGGCAGTTTCGAGCAGGTGCTAGGGTGTGCTCCGGACAAAAGCCAAGAAATAACTGCTTCGGATAAGGCCGCTTGGTTGTGGTGCGATCTGGGGTGTGTTGCTTGAGAACTCAACAGTGTGCTAGTGAACTAAGCCAGTAGAGCTTA